>CAZHGG010000103.1:0-11088 GCA_964531755.1 uncultured Polyangiaceae bacterium | reverse complement strand
CCCGCCGTCGCGCAGGCGCCCGCGGCACCGCCCGCCGCGAAGCCCGCGGCACCGCCCGCCGTCGCGAAGCCGCTCGCGCCGGCGCTCTCGCGCAAGGAGAAGAACCGCCAGAAGGCGCTGGCGAAGAAGGAGCGTCAGCGCGAGAAAGAGGCGCAGATCTCCGCGAACCAAAAGAAGAAGCAGAAGAAGGCGGGCAAGCCGAGCGTGCCGCCTCCGGCCGACGCCAAGGCCGCCCCGGTGGCGCAGGCCACCGCCAAAGAGGCCGCCCCCGCGAAGGCCAAGACCGCGACGAGCCCCGCCCCCGCGAAGGCCAAGCCCGCGACGAGCCCCGCCCCCGCGAAGGCCAAGCCCGCGACGAGCCCCGCCGCCCCCGCGAAGAGAGAGGCCGCCGCGAAGGCCGCGCCGGAGGGCGACGACGCGCCGCTCACGATCGCCAAGTCCCCGTTCCCGTGGCCGATCGCGCTCGGCGTCGCCGCCCTCGTCCTCGTCGTGTTGGGGTACCTCGCGCTGAAGAAGTGAGGCGCGCCCGCCGCGATCGCGACCACGGAGAGGCGCTGGCCGCGCCCCTCCGGCCGGATCGCCTCAGGGGAGGCGGACGACGCGCCCGCCAGCAGGCACCGCGAGGGGCGACTTGGCCTGCACGTAGTCGCGGAGGACGTCCGCCATGACGTCACGCCCCAAGGCCGGGGGCGACTGGATGAGCTCGGTGTAGCCGTCGCCGCCGGCGCTGGTGAAGTCGTTCGTCACGAACGTGTACTCGGTCGCGTCGGTGCGGGGGACGTCGCGCGAACCGTCGAGCGTCACCTTCTGGACCCGGCTCCCTGCGGCGGCCGCGGCGCTGTACTCGAACTTGAAGCCCGCGATCTGGAGGAAGCCGCCGTAGGTGGTGGGGGTCGTGCCGGCCGAGCCGACGCTGCGCTCGAGGACGGTCCAGAGCTTCGCGCCCGTGATCTTCCGGACCACGCACGTATTGCCGAACGGGAGCACGGTGTAGATGTCGCCGAGGACGAGGTCGAACGGAGGTCCGCTGGCGTAACCGGCGGAGGTGCGGCGCAGGGTCTTGTCGACGGGCGCGTAGCTCGACGGCAGCGACGCGCGGATGCCGCCGCCGTTCGTGAAGGCGATCTGCGCGCCTTGGCTCTTGTAGCGATCGAGCATCGCGTCGGCGACGAGATCGCCGATGGGCGCCTCGCCGAGGCGCTCGAGCGAGCCGTTGCGCACGAGCTCCGCGTCGACCACGCCGACCTTCTTGTCGAACTCGACGGCGAGCTGATCACGGTAGGGCTTGAGGAGGGCCACGGCCGCAGGGTCCGGCGTGACGACGTCGCGGACGCAGAAGCCCGAGGTGGGCGAGCTGCACGTGTACGTGGCGGGGCACGCGGTCGCCGGGCACCGGCAGGCCACGCCTCCGTCGCACGTGGTGAGGTTCGCGGCCTCGGTGAGGAGCGGGTCGACGATGTCGGCGCCCACCGAGCTCACGACGCCCGCGGTCACCTGGATCTTCACCCGCGCGTAGGTGCGCCCCTTGCTGCGGTTCTCCACCACGCGGGTGCTCCCGAGGGCGAGGTTCACGAGCTGGTCTGTGTGATCACCGAGGACGAGGTCGACCTTGTCCTTCACCTTCGCCGCGTAGTCGAGGAGCGGGCCGGTGGGCGCGCCGGCGCCGTCCTTGCCCGTCGCGCCGAGGTGCGCGACGACGATCACGACGTGGGCGCCCGCGGCGCGTGCGGCCTGGGCGGCCTTGTCGGTCGCGACGGCGGGGTCTTGGACCTTCAGCGTGCCCATACGCCCAGGGAACTGGAGATCGGGGGCGTCTGGGTTGGTGATGCCCAGGATGGCGATCTTCACCTTGGCGACCTCCACCATGTGGAAGCCCTGCACCACCTTCGCCCCGAGCTCCGCCGCGACGTTCTCCAGGTTCGTCGAGACGAACTTGTAAGTGGCCAGATCGATGAGCTTCTTCAGCGGCTCGAGGCCGTTGTCGAAGTTGTGATTCCCGAAGGTGTCGGCGGTGAGGCCGAGCAGCGAGAGCCCCTTCACCGCGGGCTCGTCTTTGAAGGCGCCCGACAGGATCGGCGTGGCGCCAAACGCGTCGCCGCCCGTGAGCACGATCGTGTTCGGGTTCTTGGCGCGATCCTGCTTGAAATAGGTCGCGAGCGCGCCGAGGCCCCCGTACACCTGCGGGTTGCCCTTCGCGTCGGTCTCGCTGATCGGGTCGACCTGGCCGTGCCAGTCGGAGATGTCGAGGATCTGGAGCTCGGCGGTGGGTTTCTCCGCGGGCACGGCCGTGTCCGGGGTGCTCGTGTCGGGCGCCACGGCGTCGATCTCGATCGGCGGCCTCGCGGTGTCGGCGCTCGCGTCCTCGCCCGGGCTCGCGGCGTCGCTCCCGCACGCCGCCGCCGGCGACACGCCGGCCATCACCAGAATACCCAAGAGCCCAAGCCACGATTTTCGCATATTGACTCCCCTCTTCGAAGTGCGGCGCACTACCATCCCCGTGTGGCCCATTCAACTTACATTCGCGAGCGCGGGCGGGCCTTCGCGCTCGCGTGTGGCGCTTCCGCGATTGCCCTCTCCGCGGCGTCCCCCGCGCTGGGAAACGGCCGCTTTCCTGGGGCGAGCCAGGTCGTGCTCGATCCGAGCGAGCCTCGGCACCTCGTGCTGCGGAGCACGTTTGGGCTGCTGGACAGTCGGACCGGTGGCTCCTCCATACGGTGGATATGCGAGGAGTCGGCGTTCTTCGGCGCCGTGACCTACGACCCGGCCATCGCGATCGGGCGACAGGGGGTCGTGCTCGCGGGGCTCGCGAACGGCCTCTCGCGCGGGACCGAGGGGGGCTGCGAGTGGGAGCGCGTCAAGGGCGCGCTCGAGGGGGTGTACGTGGTCGACCTCTCGGTCGATCGGCGGGGTCGGGCGCTCGCCGTCACGAGCGAGCCGCCCCCGGCGCGGGCGCGCTTCGCCACCTCCGACGACGACGGGCTGACCTGGCGCGACGTCGCGCTCCCTGAAGACTTCGACCCGCTGACGGTCGACGCCGCGCCCGGGCTCCCCGCGCGGGTCTACGTGAGCGGTCGCGTCGCCTTTCCGCAGTTCGGCGGCATGTTGCGCTCGGACGACGGGGGCGCGACCTTCACGCTGTCCACCTTCGACCTCCGCGGCGGACGCACGGCGTACATCGCGGCCGTCGACCCCATCGACGCCGACCGCCTGTGGGTCCGCGTGACGGGCGACGGCGCCGACCGACTGCTCATCTCGACGGACGCGGGCACCACGTTTCGGGAGGTGCTCGCAGCAGGGGGGCCGCTCTTCGGGTTCGCGCTGTCTCCCGACGGCCTCCGCGTCGCCGTCTCCACTCCCGCCGACGGCCTCTCCGTGGCCCGCGTCGCCGACCACGCGTTCGCGCGGCTCGCCGCGATCGACGCGCGGTGCCTCGCGTGGTCCGCCGACGGCCTCTACGCGTGCGGCTCCGAGCCGGCGGACGCCTTCTCGCTCGCGCTCTTTCCCGACGGCGCGGGGCTCGCCCAGCCGCGGTACAGGCTGCGCGACACGGAGCCGCTCGACTGCGCGTCGACCACGCGCACCGGGGGCCTCTGCCCGAGCGCGTGGCCCGAGGTCGCAGCCCGCCTCGGGAAGACCGCGGCGACGCCGGACGCCGGCACGCCGCCACGCTCGTCGTCCCCCACCGAACCGTCCACCCCCGCGAGCCCGACGCCGAGCGACGCGGGGGGGTGCGCCTTCACGAGCGCGACCGGCGGCGGCGCCGCGGCCCTCGGGGGAGCGCTGGCGCTCGGCGCCCTGCTCGCGCGGAGGCGTCGACGGGCGCGCGGGTGATCGCGTGGATCGCGACGCGCTGGCGCTGGGGAGCGCCGAGCCGCTTCCGGGCGACTTGCTCGACGGGGCCCGCGGGCTCCGTCCCTCACAAGGTGGGCGCATGGGGCATTCGGCGCCACAATCGCCGTAGGCGCGAGGCGCGGCGATCCACACAAGTGAGGGCTCTCGTGTGCGGAGGCCGATTCAGCGGCGGGGGCCGCGGCGGCGCGGAGGCGCTCGACGTCGGCGGTCGAGAACACGGCCTGGTCGTCGTAGAAGGTCACCTGGCCCGAGCCCAGGTCGTGCATCGCGCCAATCACCCCGATCGCGCCGTCCATCACGAGGTGCTCGAGGATGAAGCTGCGCTCGACCAGCGCCTTCACCGAGCGCTCCACGTTGAGCCTGGCGACCTTCTCGACGAAGTCGGAGTTGTGCCCACCGCGCAGCGTGGGCGCGGAGACGGTGCGCTCCTGGTAGACCGCGGGCTGCAGCTTCGCGAGCAGCTCGGTCAGGTTCCCCATCTCGACGTGGTCGCAGGCGCCCTTCACCGCGCCGCAGCCCGAGTGCCCGAGCACCACGAGCAGCCTGCTGCCCGCGATCTTGCAGGCGAACTCCATGCTCCCGAGGATGTCGGTGTTCACGATGTTTCCGGCGATGCGGATCGAGAAGATGTCGCCGAGCCCCTGGTCGAAGATGAGCTCCGCCGACGTGCGGCTGTCGATGCACGAGAGGATGGTCGCGAACGGCCACTGCCCGTCGCGCGTGTCGTTGGCCTGCTTGAGCAGCTCGCGGCTGAGCCGGAGGTTCGCCACGAAGCGCTCGTTGCCTTCACGGAGCAGCTCGAGCGCGCGCCGCGGGGTGGTGCTGGCCTGGGTCTCCCTCGAATGCGCTTTCATCTCGTCCCCGCAGCCGCCCGAGGCAGGTGGGCGGCGCTGCGGCGCCCGAGGCTACCCGTGTTGCGCGGGGTGTCAACCACGACCCGTGAGCGCTCACTCCACCTTCATCGGCAGCGGGCTCAGCGTGCCGGCCGCGTCGATCACGAAGCCGTAGAGCCCCCGCGTGGTGTTCAGCAGGAGCACGGCCTCGGTGCCGCTCGAGAGGACCTCGAACTCGAGCAGCGTGGGCTCGGCGCGGAAGCCGTCGTCGTGGGCGTGGTCGTCGTAGACCACACGCTCCTCGGCGCTCGCGAGCTGCTCGGCGGGCCCGAGCCGCATGCGCAGACCGCCCGACGCCGCGCGCCACACGAAGAGGAGCTTGCCGGCGAGCTCCACGCCCCGCGCGTCGGCCTTCGCGGTCGGCGCGAGCAGCGGGTCCTGGCCGATGGCCTTCTTGAACGCCATCGTCGTGTCGTTGCAGCCGCTCGCGGAGCACCGGCTCACCACGACCGAAGGCCAGTACCCCGAGGGCGCGCTCTCCCCCTCGTTGGCCACCAGCACGGCCTCGCCGCCCCGGCAGTAGAGCTCGCCCCAGAGCACGGTGCTCGCGACCGGCGGGCTGAACCGCGGCGCCGCGCCGGGCGCCTCGGCGTCGGTCATGAACGTGATGTACGAGTGGTCCCAGCCCTTCGCCTTGATGGCGATCGGCGCGCGTCTCGACGCGCCGTCTGCGCGGTCGCGATCGCCGGGGCGGCACGCGACGAGGTGCGGCTCCTCGCCGTCGCCCCCCTCGATGCGGCCGACCTCGCCGATGCGGCCAACGTCGACGGGCGACCCCGCGGCGGGCTTGTCCTTCGCGCCCTCGATGCGGCGCGCCATGAGGTGGATCCCGTCGTCCTTGTTCCGTGACTTGTAGAGGAACGTCCCGAAGAACATCGCGGTCGCGTAGTACGGGTTGCCCGTGTCCTTTCGGTCAAGCAACTTGACCTCCTCGAAGGGCTGGCCGGGCTCGCCCCGGAAGAGGCGTATCTGCGGGGCCTGATCGTTCCAGTCGAGGTACGCGAACGTGCCGTCGTCGAGGAGCGAGGCGCCGTACGCGCCGTTCTTCAGCTTGCCCACGACCTCCGCGCCCGTGTCGCTGCGGAACACCCCGAAGGTGCCTCGGTTGCCGGCGAAGAGCATCGGCGCCTGATCGGGGCGGGCGGTGGTGCCCCAGAGCCTCAGGCTCGGGCTCTTGCTCGCCGCGGGGCCCGTGACCTTGTGACACAAGAGCGCCTTGGCCTTCGCGTCGAGGCGGCACGCGAGCGGCCCCTGCGCGAGGCCCTCCTCGTCGAAGACGAGGCGGAGCGGCTGCGACGGAAAGGGCGCCGGGTGCACGACGCGCATCATGGTGCCCTTCGGGAGGAGCTGGGCCGGCTCGGGCAGCGTGGCCAGGGTGAGGTGCGCGCTGGGCGCGGGCGCCTTCGGCACCCCCTCGGCCGCGCGGCGCGCGACCTTGGCCTTCCCGATCTCGTCGAAGAGCCGGCGGAGCGCGGGCTGCAGATCCGCCGCGTAGCTCTCGGGGGCGTCGAGCGCCTGCCCGAGCTTGGTGGCGGACTCGGCGAGCGCCGCGAGCCCGCGGTGCTTTGCGTGGTCGGCGAGCCCGCGGGCGTAGGGCGCGCAGCGGCCAGGCCAGCGGTCGGTCGAGGCGGGGCGGTGCAGCTCGGCGAGCTGGGCGGCGCGCACGGCCTTCGCGGGGTCCTCGGCCGCGGGCTCCGCGAGCAGGCAGGTGGCGAGCTTCGCGACGGCCTCCTCGCTCTCCTTCGCGTCTTGCTTGCTCGAGACGAACGAGCCGACGCCCACGGCCGCCGCGCCCACGAGCCCGACCCCCACGAGCGCGAGCACCGCGCGCTTCTTCTGCGCGCTCTGTGCGCTGGCCAAGAGCTCTGGGTCGACGGCGAGCGGATCGGGCCCCGGATCGCGGTAGGTCATGGGCGCCGAGGATCGTCGAAGAGCGCGGGGGCCGCAAGCGACGCCCGCGAGGGCGCCGACCCTCGACGTCTCCTCAGCTGCGGTAGTCCGCGTTCTCGCTGATGTACTCGTGCGTGCGATCCGAGCCGAGCACAGCGGCGGCGTGCTCGCCCGCCCCGAGATCGACCTCGAGCTCCACGCGGCGCTCGTGCGGCGGGTAGCGCACGGCGGGCACGAAGCTGAGCCCGTCGGCGGGAGGCACGCTCGCGTAGAGCTCCGCCCCGCGGAGGTGCGCGACGAGCGCGCGCTCGGTCGCGGGGTCGAGCCGGAAGGCGCCGTCGGCGAAGATGCGGTGCCCCGCCATGGTGATCGCGCACCGCGAGAGGTCGATGGGGTCCGCCTCGGCGCCCACGTATTTGCCAATCGCCATCACCAGCCGCCCCACGTTCGGGTCGTTGCCCGCGATGGCGCACTGCACGAGCGGAGAGCCCACGATGGCCTTCCCTACCCCGCGGGCGACGCGCAGCGACGGGGCGCCGCGGACCACCACGCGCACGACGTGGTGCACCCCCTCACCGTTGCGCACCACGTCCTCCGCGAGGGCGGCGCACACCTCCCCGAGCGCCGCGCGGAAGGCCGCGAGATCGCAGGGCACGCGCCGGGACGAGAGCAGCGCCACCGTGTCGGACGTGCTCGTGTCGGTGTCGATCGACAGCGCGTTGAAGGTGGGCTCCACCGCCTCGCGGAGGGCCGCGCGCAGGTCGTCGCGGCCGACGTCGCAGTCGGTGAGGAGGTACACGAGCATCGTGGCGAGGTTCGGCTCGATCATCCCCGCGCCCTTGGCGATGCCCACGATCACGCCGCCGCCAGGCACGGTCGCGCGGCGGATCTTTGGATAGAGGTCGGTGGTGACGATGCCCTCGGCGGCCGGGAGCACCGAGGAGGGCTGCAGCGCCGCGACCACGCTCGGCACGGCCGCGAGCATGGCGTCGACGGGGAGGCGCCAGCCGATGACGCCCGTGGAGCACGGCAGCACCTCGTCGGGCCGCACGCCGAGGGCGCCCGCGACGGCCCCCGCGACGCGCTCGGCGGTCTCAACCCCCAAGGGTGCGCACACATTGGAGATCTTGTTGTTCACGATGACCGCGGAGAGCGCGGGCGAGGCGAGGCGCGCGCGGCCCACGAGCACGGGCGCGCCGGGGAACGCGTTCTTCGTGAACACGGCGGCGAAGGCGTCGGTCGGTCGATCGAGCGCGAGCAGCGTGAGGGTCATGCGGGAGGGCTTGTGGACCTCGACGGGGACGAAGTCGAAGCTCGCCGCGCCGACGCGGAAGCCGCGCGGGAGCGCGGCCTGGGACCCGAGCCACGCGGCGTGGGCCTCGCGCGAGGCGTGCTCGACGCCCCCGTCGGCGCGCCCGCCAGAGGCGATGACCGTGATCTCCCGCGACGACGTGACCGGCTCGTTGCCCATGCGGCGCTTTCGCGCGGGCGCGCGCCGGAGTCAAGCGCCGTACGCCTCGCCTGCCCGCCCGCCGACGATGCACGCACCGCGTCACGGCCCCGCTCGCGCCGGGCCCTGGCCGCCCTCGCCCGCGGGCCGATTGCCGACTATACCGTCGGGATGCCGCGCCCTCCCCTTCGGCCTTCCCTCCTCCCTCGCCGGCCCTCCGTCCTCGCGGGGCTCGCGCTCTCGGTCACGCTGCTTGGCGTCTCGGCCGCCTCCTGCGGGAGCTCCCGCACCCCCGCGGACGCGGAGGACGGCGGCGGCGGCGGCGGCCCCGTGTTCGTCGACGGCGGCGGCGAGCTCGCCACGTGCAAGGGCGGCAAGACGTGCGTCGCGAACGCCATCCACGAGTGCGACGCCCAGGGCAAGCCCGGCGCGAAGGTGGGCGAGTGCAACGGCAAGACCGAGGTGTGCATCGGCGGCGAGTGCCAGAAGGGCTGCGCGGCCGCCGACCTGCTCACGTCCAACGTGGGCTGCGAGTTCTGGGCCGTGGACCTCGACCAGGAGAACGACGGCACCAACAACGCCGCGGCCGCGCCGTGGGGGCTCGTGCTCTCGAACGCGGGCGACGCGCCGGCGGAGGTGTTCGTCGAGCAGAACGACGCGGCGCCCGGCGCCCCGCCGAAGATCGGGCTCTTCAAGCGTGTGATCATCGCGCCCGGCACGCTCGAGACGATCGAGATGCCGGCGCGCGAGGTGGACGGAAGCACCCAGGGCAAGAACGAGGGGCCGGGCACGATGCTCTCGTCGAACGCCTTCCGCGTGACCTCCACGCAGCCCATCATCGCGTACCAGTTCAACGCCCTGCGCTCGCAGTACTCGAACGACGCGTCGCTCCTGCTCCCCACCGGCAGCCTCGGCTCGGTCTACCGCGTGCTCTCCTGGCCGTCGGGCAAGCCCATCTCAATCTTCGGCAGCCCGATCGACCGCGGCTACGTCACCGTGGTGGGCACGCGCGCGGGCACGCAGGTGTCGGTCACCGTCGCCAACGCGATCGTCGCGGGAGGCACCGTCGCGGCCACGGCCAAGGGAGGCGTGGTCACGGCCACGCTTGGGCCGTTCGACGTGCTCAACCTCGAGACCGACGGCATGCCCGGCGACATGACCGGCACAGTGGTCACCTCGAGCGCCCCCGTGGCGGTGTTCACGGGCACCGAGCTCAGCGGGGCGCCCGGCGCCAAGAAACCGCCGGCGCCCACCGACCCGTCGTCGCAGTGCTGCCTCGACCACCTCGAGGAGCAGCTCTTCCCCGTCGAGTCGTACGGCCGCAAGTTCGTGATCCCGCGGAGCCCCCTGCGCTCGTCGGGGAGCAAATACACCGACTACGACATCTTGCGCTTCATGGGGGTCGCGTCCGCGGCCACGGTGAAGACGAACCTTCCCCCGCCAGACGACTCGTTCACCTTGAACCCGGGCGAGGTGCGCGAGACCTTCACCGACCGGGATTTCGTGGCCGACGCGAGCGAGCCCATCGCGGTCGCGCAGATCCTCGTCAGCCAGGAGTACACCGAGAACGTGCTCGGCGACCCGTCGCTCACGATCTTTCCGGCGATCGACCAGTTCCGCGAGGACTACCTGTTCCTGGTGCCCGGCTCGTGGACCAAGAACTACGTGGCGATCGCGATGCCCGAGGGCACGACCGTGACCATCGACGGCGCCGCCCCCGCCGGCTGCGTGACGGCCACCGCCGGCGCGCTGGAGGGCAAGACCTACGTCGCCCTGCGGTGCCCGCTGACGGAGGGCGTGCACAAGCTGAAGGGCGACAAGCCTTACGGCATCGTGGCCTATGGCTACGGCCGCGCGGGCTCGTACGCCTTCGTAGGCGGGGCCAACGTGAAGAAGATCTACACGCCGCCGCCCATCCGCTAGGCGGCGGTCGTCCTCTCCGATCACGGCCGCCGACTTGGCGGGCCTGGTCATGGGAGGACTCTGCCCTCCGCCCCACGGGCGGAGCCCGCTGGGGCCCGACCTCTTGGTTTGCGTCCTGCGTTTTGGGCTTGGGACCGAAAGACGCGCTTGGCGTCCGCCGATGACGCTCGCCCACGTGGCCGGGGCCTCGGCTGCGCAGCCCCGCCTTTCGCCCCCCCGCGCCCGCGTTTCTGGGCTAGATGACCGCCGTGCACGGCCCCCGGCAGCTCCGCTCTTGGCTCACGACGCTGGCCTCGCTCCTGCGCCGCGACGGGCTCGTCTACGCCGTGTGGGCGGCGCTCCACACGCTGGCCTCGGCGCGGCTCTTCTACGGCTACATGCTGAAGCAGACCGGGGGCGAGTGGAGCGGCCCGCTGGACGACGTGTTCATCCACTTCGACTACGCGCGGTCGACCGCGCAGGGGCACCCGTTCGAGTGGGTGGTCGGCAACGGCTACTCGTCTGGCAACACCAGCCTCTCGTACCCGTTCGTGCTCGCCGCGGGGTGGCTCGTGGGGTATCGCGACGGCGAGCTCATGGTGTGGGCCGCGCTCGTCGCGTGTTTCTCCGTGTTTGGCCTCCTGCTCGCCGCGCGGCGCCTGTTCCTGGACGGGCCGCGCGACACGTACGGGCGGCTCTCTTCGTACCTCCTGCCGCCCGTGTTCCTCTCCGTCGGCGCGCTCGACTGGTCGCTCTGGAGCGGCATGGAGGTGGCCATCTACTTGGGTGTCTGGGCGCTCGCGCTGCTGGCCTATCTGCGGGCGGAGCGCGCGGCGCGCGGCGGGCGCGCCTCGCCGGAGCTCCGGCGCGCGACGTGGCTCCTCGGGCTCGCCTGCGGCCTGCTCTTCGTGACGCGCCCCGAGGCCGTGGGCACGTGCCTCGTCTTCGGCGTCGCCGTCGCGCTGCCGCTCGCCGTCAGGCGCCCGCGCGCGGCCCTCGGGGTGCTCCTCCGCGTGGGCGGCCCCGGGCCGGCGCGGCGCGCGCGGGCGTGGCGGGCGGACCGGGGGGTGACGGGGGGGGGGTGGGGCACCCGGGGGCGGG
>CAZHGG010000102.1:8967-11092 GCA_964531755.1 uncultured Polyangiaceae bacterium | reverse complement strand
CGCTCAGTTGTGCACCCACACGACCGTGCCGCGGAGCGGGAGCAGCGCGCCGTGCCAGCCGGGCGGCAGCTCGGGCTTCGTGAACGCGAAGAGGTGCGCCGCGTCCTTCGGGGCCAGATTGATGCACCCGTGCGAGCGCGGCGTGCCGAACTGATCGTGCCAATACGCGGCGTGCAGCGCGTAGCCGTCCTTGAAGTACTGAATATAGGGCACGTCGCGGAGCTCGAACTCGGCCTCCGGGACCCGGCTGTCCATCGTGGACGCCGTGTGCTTCGTGTGGATTCGGTAGATGCCGCGCGGCGTGACGTAGGGGTTCTTCTCGGTGTCCGAGGCCATGCCGCCCGCGCCGGTGGAGACCAGCGTCGCGTACACGGGCTTGTCGCCCTCGACCGCGAGCAGGGTCTGCTTCGCGAGGTTCACCTCGAGCCAGCGCTCCCCCTCTTTTCCCCATTTGGGGAGCCGCCGGATGGGGTCGAGCCGCACCGACTCTTTGGTGTTGACGAGCGAGCCGTCGGACAGGACGTGGAAGTGCTCGCCGCCGATGACCTTGATCTTCTTCTCGACCTTGTGCGCGCTGCGCCAGGGCAGCTCGGCGCCGGCCTTGAGGTGCTTGCCCTCGAGCGTGTGGCGCTTCGCGCCCGCCTTCGTGACGAAAATGATGGGCAGAGAGAGCGGGCCGTCCTTCGAGAGCTCGACGCCGTGGAACGACGTGCCGCGCACGAGGCGCACGCGATCGGCGGGCATGAGCAGGAGGTCGGGGGTGAGCAGGAAGCGCCGCTTGCCGTGCAGGAGGCTCGCGATGAACGAGATGCCGAGGCGGCGCATGGGGCGCGCGGCGTCGAGCGGGATGCACGCCGCCGCGCCGCCGGGGCACGGCGAGCCGCCGTCGGCGTCGGGCTTGTGCGAGAAGGCGAGCCCCGAGAGGTTCAGCGTGGCCTTGCCGTCGGTCAGGTAGTCGGGGATGGGGTCGTCTTTGCCGTCGGTCGCCCAGGAGGCGAGCACGCCGGGCGCCGGCTCGAGCGGGAACGGGCCGCCGGGGAGAGAGGAGAGCTGCGGGTACTCGCCGTCGCGGGCCTCCTCGGCCTCGGCCTCGGTGAGCGTGCGGAAGTGCTTGTCCCAGTCGGACTCGAGGGCCTTCGCCTCGGCCTCGGAGGGGAGGCGCGTGTAGAACGGGGCGTGCGAGGTGCGGACCACCGCGTACCCGTAGGGGAGCCCGGCGCCGAGCTCGGCCCGGCGCGACGACGCCTTGACGATCGCGTCGTCGAGGTTGCCCGTGGCCGTGGGCCCCACGCACACGAACCCATGGGGCGCGATGGGCACCCAGCCGCCGGGGCAGCCCTCGCGGCCGGCCACTCCGCCGCGCGTGTCGACGATCGCGCCGGCGCGCAGGTACCCGAGGCGCTTGCTGTTCGGGCTCGGGGCCTCGAACACCCAGGTCTCCATCGCGCGGCTCGCCAGCTTGCCACCTTCGGCCTTCGGCACCGTCGCGGGCTCGGTGGAGGCGCCCGCGTCCTCGCCCGGGGCGAGGGCCACGACGGCCTCGGCGTCGGTCGCGGCGGGGGACTTCTTGCACCCGAGCGCCGCGAGCGCGGCCAGGAGCGCGAGCGGCAGCGCGCGTGGGGCGAGGCCCCGCGGGGCGAGCTCCCGTGGGCGGGCGGAGGGGCGAGAGACCATGGCCCGTCGGGGATACCGCAGGCGCGCCCGAATGCCCAAGTTGCCGGCAGGCCGCGCCCGGCGTCACGAGGAAGAGGCTGCGGCCGGCGGGCGAGCGGCCCTTGACATCGGGGCGGATTTTCATAGAGTGCGCGGCCCCGACCCCCGAGACCGCGGGCCGGCACAACAAGAGGATTCACGTGGCCAATCATCCGTCCGCCGAGAAGCGCAACCGCCAGCGCATCACGCGCACCGCGCGCAACCGCGCCGTCAGCAGCTCTGTCCGCACCTTCGTGAAGCGCGTCCGCGTGGCGCTCGAAGCCAAGAACGCGGGCGACGCGGCCGCCGCCCTCAAGATCGCGATCGTGGAGATCGACCAGGCCTCGAGCAAGGGCGTCGTCCACCCCCGCGCCGCCTCGCGCACGATCTCGCGCCTCTCGGCGCAGGTCCACGCGCTCTCCAAGGCCTGAGC
>CAZHGG010000102.1:0-8867 GCA_964531755.1 uncultured Polyangiaceae bacterium | reverse complement strand
CGCGCACGATCTCGCGCCTCTCGGCGCAGGTCCACGCGCTCTCCAAGGCCTGAGCGCCCGCCGACCCTGCACGAGCCCCGAAGGGGCGAACGCAGCTCGATGGCGAGCCCGAGCGAAGGCGCGAAGGCGAGGTGTGGCCATGAACGTGCGCCCTCCCCGGCGCGCGTTCGCTCCGTTTGTGTGCAAGGTGCACGCGCCCGCGTGCACCTCGTGTCCTGTCCCCATCGTCTAGTTGGCCCAGGACGGCGGCTTTTCACGCCGCTAACAGGGGTTCGAATCCCCTTGGGGACGCTGAGAATCGTTGAGCTTCGCGCTTTCTGGGCTCTTCGCCAGGACGGCGCGGGAGGCGGGGCGCTCCGCGGCGGCGCGCCGAGTCGGCGCGATGGTCGAGTTCGCTTTGTATGCAGCGCGCGCGCGGGCTACGTCATCCACTTCCGCACGGCGAAACGCCCGCGCAGCCTGGCCATCCACCCTGCCCACCCCGTCCCGCGGCCTGCCGAGCTCCACCTTGCGACCTTCGCCAGGCTGGCCCAGAATAGGCCCTCAACCGTCGGAGCATCCCATGCGCTTTACCCAGAGGCTCAGTCACTTCAGAGTTCTCTTCTCTGCGCTCCTGGCCGTCGTGTGCCTGACGCTCGTCTTCCCCAGCGTCGCGCGAGCGCAAGGCGCTTGGGAGTCCGTGGGCGTGATCGACGGGGTGGCCGTTTGGAAGAAGGAGGTGCCCGGAACCAACCTGCTCGCGTTCAAGGGTGAGGTCACCGCCGACGTGACCATGGACAAGCTAATCGGCGTGTTCCTCGACAAGAACGAGCGCAAGAACTGGGTCGATCGCTACGGCGACAGCAGGGAGGTCGAGAAGCCGGGCCCGCTGTCGGAGATCTACTGGATCAAGTTCAACTTGCCGGTCGGCATCAGCAACCGCGACTACGTGTTGCGCGCCGATGCCAACGCCAACGCGGCCACCGGCGTGTTTACCGCGAATATCCATAGCGTCGTGCACCCCAGGGTCCCCGAGAGCAGCTGCTGTGTCCGCGCCGAAGCCCGGGGGACCTACTACCGGTTCGAGGCTCTGAAGGGCGTGAACAAGGTGAAGCTCACGGTTGAAGTGCAGACGGATCCCAAGGGCTTGCTGCCGGGTTGGGTCGTCAACATGATTCAGAAGAGCTGGCCGTCGAAGACGCTCAACAGCCTGGTCAGGCGCGCCAACTCGGGCGCCGTGACGCCCCGCGCGGAGTACGCCGGCTGGCACTCGCGCCCGTAGAGCCGAGCCCCCTGGTTTTCGTGTGTCCTGGGTCGCCTCCGAAGGGGAGGCGACCCGGCTGCACTCCTCGAGGCCCGGGGAGAAGCGTCACGGTCGGCCGACATTTCAGAGCCGCCCGACGCTCACACCGCTCGGCCAGGGCGAGCTCCAGGCTCGGCTCAATGCGCGCCCAGCGGATACCCGATCTCCTCGAGATCTTCGCGCAGCTCGTCGAGGGTGCGCTCTCCCCCGAGGCGCGCGACGAGGGCCTCATCGAGGGGGCGCAGGGCGAGCACGTGGGCCGCGTCTTCTACGGCGATCTCGAGCTCGAAGTACTCGGCCGCCCACGCCACGTAGTCCTCGGGCCGGCCCTCGAGCGGGGAGAGCAGCGCCTCGGAGCCGTCGGGATCGTCGCCGTCCTCGCGCGCGGGCCACGTGAGGTCGCCGTGGCGCCAGCAGGTGTCGGCTCGAAGCCGCCAGAGCACGAAGGTCGCCTGGTCGAGGTCGAAGGCCGGCTCGTCGAGGAAAGGCGCGAGCGCGTCGGGGAAGCCCGCGAGCAGCCCGGGGTAGAGGGCGTGGCCCCGCTGCTCCGCGGGCGTGAAGCGGCCGCCGAAGGGGCTCATGAAGGCCTCGTGCGCGAAGCCCTTCAGCGCCACGCCGGCGGGCGAGAACCAGAGGAACCACTCGTCGCCGCTGCCGTCGCGCATCGACGCCATCTCCGCGCCGGTCGCCACGTCCCACCGGCTGTTGAACGAGTAGTAGCGCGACTCCCAGTCGGGGCAGACGAGGGCGTCGAGCGCCGCGAGCCCCTTGGTCACGCGGCGGAGCTCGTCGATGCCCGGCAGGGCGCCCAGCGCGCGCGTGGAGATCATGCCCGGAGACTAGCGGAAGCGCGCGGCGATGTGGGCACGTCGGCCGGGGCTACGCGGCGGTGGCGGTCGAGAGGGCCTCCTCGGCGCCCGCCTCGGCGGGGGCCGCGGCGGGCGCGAGCCTCGCCACGTACACGAGCGCGACGCACCACCCGAGCAGGAGCGTGGCGTTGGCTTGGTGGAGGCTCGCCCACCCGATGGGGACACGCCCGAGCACGGTGAGCGCCCCCAGCGTGATCTGGAGCGCCACCTGGAGGAGCATGCCCCCCACGACGACCCGCGCCGCGCGCGGCGCCGGCCGGGAGAAGGCGAGCCCCGCGCACGCGGCGACCGCGAGGGCGGTGAGGTACGCGAGCGCGCGGTGGACGAAGTGGATGGTGAGGGCGTCCGCCACGGCGCTGCGCGCGGGCCCGAGGCTCGCGGGCGCGAGCTCGGCCGGGACCCACGCGCCGTTCATGGTGGGGAACGTGGGCGCCACGAGCCCGGCGTGGGTGCCCGCCATGAGGCCGCCCCACACGACCGTGACGGCGACGAGGCCGAGGGCGAGGCGCGCGGTCCACGCGAGCGCGCGCGGCGCCCGGCCTCCGTGGAGCGCGAGCGGTCCAGGCGGAGCGTCGAGGGGCACCAGCTCGGCGAGGGCCGTCCACACGAGGAGCGCGAAGCAGGCGAGCGCCAGGCAGAGGTGGAGCGTGAGGCGGTAAGGGGACACGTGCGGCGTGTCGGCGAGGCCGCTCTTCACCATGAGCCACCCGGCGAGACCCTGGAGGCCGCCGAGCGAGAAGATGCCGAGGATCGTGAGGGCGCGCCGCCGGTCGAGCTTGCGCTTTACGAGGAGCCACACGAGCGGCACGAGCACCACGAGCCCCGTGACGCGGCCGAGCAGGCGGTGCGCCCACTCCACGTAGAAGATGCGCTGGAACGCGTCGAGCGGCATGCCCGCGTTCACGAGCCGGCCCTCGGGCGAGGCCTTGTACTTTGCATATTCTTCCGCCCACGCGGCCGCGCTGAGCGGGGGGAGCACGCCCGTGAGCGGCTTCCACTCCACGATCGAGAGCCCCGACCGGGTGAGCCGCGTGAGTCCGCCGACGACGACCATGGCGAAGACGCACCCCGCCACGACGAGGAGCCACGCACCCAGCGCGCGCGAGCGAGACACGGCCATGGGCGCGATATAGCGAAGACTTTGCCGGGAGGACAGACCCCGGGGCGCACTTTCGTGGCCGAGCTGGGCCGACGTCACGCGCGCGCCGGGCACCGCCTCACGGCGGGGGCGCGGCGAGGGCCTCGTCGATCGCCTTGCGCAGCTCGTCGCTCTCTGGGGTCACCTTGCTCGGGAAGGCCTTCTTCACGAGGCCGTCCTTGCCGACCACGTACTTGTGGAAGTTCCACTCGGGCCGCCCGAACCCCTTGGCGAGGAAGGCGTACACGGGCGAGGGGGAGGGCCCCTTCGTGACCACCTTCTCGAAGAGCGGGAACGTGACCTTGAACTTCGTGCTGCAGAACGTGGCGATCTCCTTCGAGCTGCCGGGCTCCTGCCCGCCGAAGTCGTTCGACGGGAAGCCGAGCACGACGAAGCCCTTGGGGGAGAGCTCCTCGTAGAGCTTCTGGAGGCCGGCGTACTGCGGCGTGTACCCGCACTCCGAGGCCGTGTTCACGACGAGCGCGACCTTCCCCTTGTAGGTGGAGAGCGGCTCGAGCGTGCCGTCGAGGCGCTTCGCGGAGAGGGCGTGGAGCGAGGCCGCGGCGGTGGTGGACGGCCCCTGCGCCGACGTCGTCGAGGTCGTGTCGACGGGGGCGGGCGCGGTGGTGTCGGGGGTCTTCTGGCACGCGAGCGGGCCCAGCGGGAGGAGCGCGATGAGCGTCAGCGGGGCGAGGTGCTTCACGGTGTCTCCGAGGCGAAGGTGCGAGAAATGAGGAGCGCGAGGAATGCGAGGAATGCGAGGAATGCGAGGAATGCGAGGAATGCGAGGAATGCGAGGAGGGTCGGTGATCAGGACGAGCGGGCCGGGCCCTCGAGGCGGAGCCAGATCTCGTTGCGACGCGCGAACCACGGGACGAACGGCGGATCGTAGCGGTTGACCTCCGCGGCGCCCACCACCGTGAGCCGCTCGGCGCGCGCCCACGCGCGGAGCGCCCCCTCGTGCTGGTTCATGTTGTCGACGGTCCACCGGCCGCTGAACCGCACGACCGCGACGCGCGCCGGCGGCAGCTCGCGCAGCGTGATCCGCGCGTCGAGCGGGACCGGAAGGGTGGCCAGCGTCTCGCTCTCGGGCATGGTGAACGCGACCACCCAGGCGGCGCCTTGCGGGCGCTGCGCGACGGGCGCGGTCATGGGGATGCGCGTGCCCTCCGCCGCGCCGCTCATCGCGACGGGCGCGGTCATGGCGAGCTTCGTGCCCGCGCGGTTCTCTCCGAAGATGTACCCGGCGAGGCGGCGGAAGCCCTCGTCGCCGGCCTCGCCGAAGTCGCCCTCGACGCGGGTCTCGGCCACCACGCGCTGCGGGTAGGTGCGGAGCTCGAAGCTCTCGGCGCTCTTCACCACGGCGTAGGCGGGCTCCTTCACGCCGCCACCGCACGCGGTGACGAGCGCGGCCGTCGCGGCGGCGAGCGCGCGCCGCGCCGCGCTCGTCGCCTCCGGGCCGACCGCGCTCACGCCCCCACCGCCTCTCGGAGGAGGGCGATCGCCGCCTGGCGCTTCGCGGCCGGCATGGGGCCCTCGTGGGAGAAGATGAGCTTCCCCTCGCGGTCGTAGAGCAGCACGCTGCTCACGCCCTTCTTCAGCCGGAGGGAGGCGCGGGCGGCGCCGCTCCAGTCGCAGTAGATGAGCGTCCCGAACTTGTTCGACTCGCTCTGGATGGCGTCCTTCACGAAGCCGCGGACCGGCCAGTAGTCGTAGCCCTGGAGGTCGGCGATGGCCACGAGCGTGACCTTGTGCTTGTAGCGATCGCCCTTGCCCAGCTTCGCGAGCTCGTCTTTGAAGGCCTGGTTCTGCTGGGCGGAGTCCTTGTCTTCGTAGACGACGAGCACGGGCTTGCCGTGCGCGCGGGGGAGCACGAACGGCCTGTCCCACCCGTCGACGAGCTGCACGGTCGGGCGGTCGGCGCCGGCGCTGGGCAGCGCCGTGGCGGGCGCCGCGAACGCGAGCGCGGCGAGCGCCGCGGCGGCGAGGGTGAGGCGCGCGAGGTGCGCGCGGGGCGTGGGTAGTGAGACGCGAGCGAGGCGAGCGGGGCGGGTCATGGGCGAGCTCTCCTTGGCTTGGTGGATCGGGGCGACGAAGGGGAGGTGGAGCCGAGAGAGGCGGCGGTGAGGAGCGCGCGCACCGAGCGCCGCAGCTCGGCCGGATCGCGCTCGGCGATGGCGCCGCCGCGGGCGCGCACGAGGTCGGCGATCGCGCTCGACGCCGCGCCACCGACGAGCCACGGCACGTCGCCGCAGGCGCTCGCGTAGTCGTCGACGAGCTCGCGGGCGCGGGAGCGCTCGGGCGCCTGCGTGACGGACAGCGCCACGAGGGCGGGGCGCATGGCCGCCACGGCGCTGCGGATGGCGCCGGGCGGCGTTCGCGCGCCGAGGAAGACGGGCCGGAGGCCCCAGCCAGAGAACCGGAGGGCCATCGCGAGCAGGCCGAGGTCGTGCTCGTCGTCGGCGAAGCTCGCCAGCACCACGGCCTGCTCGGACAGCGCGCCAGGCGAGAGCCGGACGAGATCGCGCAGCAGCGTGCCGATGCGCTGGGACGCGAGGTGCTCCTCCGCCACCGACAGCTCCCCGGCGTGCCAGAGGCGCCCGACCTCGTAGAGCAGGGGCGTCACCACCTCGTCGAGGATCGTGACCGAGGTGCCCAGGAAGAGCAGCTTGCGCAGCTCTTGGTCGAGCTCCGCGTCGTCGAAGCGCCGGATGGCGGCGAGGATTCGCTCCACGGCCGCCGCGTGCGGCGGGACGACGGGCGCGCTCGCCGCCGCGGTCGTCCGCTGCGCGAGGACCACCTTGGCCGCCTCGGCCGCGGCCATGCCCTCGTCGCAGAGGCGCCGCAGGTCGCGCACCTGCTCCACCTCGCTGGCCGCGTACAGCCGGTAGCCCGACGCGCTGCGCTCTGGCTTCGGGATGCCGTAGCGACGCTCCCACGCGCGGAGCGTCGGCTCCGGAACGCCCGTGAGCTCGGACACTGTGTGGATCCGGAAGGGGCCGCTCGCGGGGAGGTCCTGAGGCTCCTCGTAGCCTGGCTTCCGCTTGCGCTCGGTGTCCGTCATCGCCTGCATCCCCCGGTTGACATGGTTTGCATAGAGTCTATACAATCTTTATACAACCGGAGAGACATGATGCAAACGTCTTCGACCAAACGGCGTGCGATTGTGATCGGCAGCGGCTTCGGGGGCCTCGCGGCGGCGGTGCGCCTCGGCGCGCGCGGCTGGGACGTGACCGTGCTCGAGCGAGACGCGCAGCCGGGGGGGCGCGCGCGCGTGTTTCGGCAAGACGGCTTCACGTTCGACGCGGGGCCCACGGTGATCACCGCGCCCTTCCTCTTCGAGGAGCTGTGGGAGCTCTGTGGCAAGCGCATGGCGGACCATGTCGACCTGCGCCCGGTCACGCCGTTCTATCGGATCCGCTTCCACGACGGCCAGTCGTTCGACTACTCGGGCGACCCCGCGTCGATGCGCGCCGAGATCGGCAAGCTCGCGCCCTCCGATCTCGCGGGGTACGAACGCTTCGTCGCGATGAGCCAGGAGATCTTCTCGGTCGGCTTCGAGAAGCTGGCGCACGTGCCCTTCACCCGCTGGACCGACATGGCGCGCGTGGTGCCTGCGATGATGAAGCTCGAGAGCTACCGCAGCGTGTACGGCCTCGTGTCCAAGTTCGTCGACGACGAGCGGCTCCGCCAGGTGCTGAGCTTTCACCCGCTGCTCGTGGGTGGCAACCCGTTCAACACGACCTCGATCTACAGCCTCATCCCCTACCTCGAGCGCAAGTGGGGAGTGCACTTCCCCATCGGCGGCACAGGCGCCCTCGTGCGCGGCCTGATCGACCTCATCGAAGGGCAAGGCGGGGCGCTCCGCTACGGCGCGACGGTGGAGGAGATCCTCGTGGACGGTGACGCCGGCAGGCGCGGCAAGGCGCGCGGCGTGCGACTCAGCACCGGTGAGGTCCTCGCGGCCGACGTGGTCGTCTCCAACGCGGACTCGGCGTGGACGTACAGCCACCTCTTGCCCGCGCGCTACCGGCGCCGCTGGACCGATCGCAAGCTCGAGGGCTCGCGCTACTCGATGAGCCTCTTCGTCTGGTACTTTGGCACGAGCAGGCAGTACCCGGACGTGGCGCACCACACCATCCTGCTCGGCCCCCGCTACAAGGAGCTGCTCACCGACATCTTCGACCGCCACGTGCTCGCCGACGACTTCAGCCTGTACCTGCACCGGCCCACGGCGACCGACCCCAACCTCGCGCCGCCTGGCTCGGAGGGCTTCTACGTGCTCTCGCCGGTGCCGCACCTCGACGCCGGCATCGACTGGTCGTCGCGGGCCGAGGCGTACCGCGCGAAGATCGAGCGCCACCTAGAGGCGACCTTGCTCCCCGATCTTTCGAAGAGCGTGGTCTCGTCCCGCGTGATGACCCCGCAGCACTTTCGCGACGAGCTGCTGAGCGAGCGCGGCGCCGCGTTCGGCCTCGAGCCCGTGCTGCTGCAGAGCGCGTGGTTCCGCCCACACAACCAGAGCGAGGAGATCGACGGGCTCTACCTCGTGGGCGCGGGCACCCACCCGGGCGCGGGCGTGCCTGGCGTGCTCTCGTCGGCGCGGGTGCTCGACTCCGTGGTGCCTCATGCGTAGCAGGCTCGCGTCGGCCGATCTCGCGGCGTGCGCGAGGCTCCTTCGAGCCGGCTCGAAGAGCTTCGCCACGGCGTCGCTCCTGCTGCCGCGCCGCGTGCGCGCGCACGTCACCGTCGTGTACGCCTTCTGCCGCGTGGCCGACGACGCGATCGACTCGGAGCCCGGCACCACGGTCGCCGCGGTCGAGGCGCTCCGCGCGCGGCTCGCGCGGGCCTACGCGGGCGCCCCGGACGACGACCCCGTCGACCGGGCGCTCGCCGCCGTGGTCGCCGAGGCCGAGGTGCCGCGCGAGCTGTTCGAGGCGCTGCTCGAGGGCTTCGCGTGGGACGTGGAGGACCGCCGCTACGAGACCTTGGACGAAGTGTATGCGTACGCCGCGCGTGTGGCCGGCGCGGTCGGCGCGATCATGGCCGTGCTGATGGGGCGCCGCGCCCCCGTCGCCCTGGCGCGCGCGTGCGATCTCGGCGTCGCCATGCAGCTCACGAACATCGCGCGTGACGTGGGCGAGGACGCGGCGCGCGGGCGACTCTACCTGCCGCGCGCGTGGCTGCGCGAGGCCGGCGTCGACCCCGAGGCCTGGCTCGCGGCGCCTACGCCGAGCCCTGCGCTGCGAGGGATCGTGGCCCGGCTGCTCGACGCGGCCGAAGCCCTCTACCGCCGCGCCGATCGCGGCGTCGCGCTGCTCCCAGCCGACTGCCGCGTCGCGATCCGAGCGGCCCGGCTCATCTACTCCGACATCGGCCGCAGCGTCGCCGCGGCGGGCTACGACTCGGTCACCCGCCGCGCCGTCGTGTCGAAGGGGCGCAAGCTGTGGCTCCTCTTTCGAGCGATGCGCCCTCGCCTCGTGGGCACCCCCGACGCGGCGGGGCCGCCGCTCGACGCCGTGGCGTTCCTCGTTGACGCCTGCCGGAGCGCCTCCTGAGCGCGCGGGTCGAGCGGGCG
>CAZHGG010000101.1:0-11111 GCA_964531755.1 uncultured Polyangiaceae bacterium | reverse complement strand
CGTCGTCCGCCCCCGTGGCGTCGACGCCCGCGCCCTCGCAGGAGGTCGACGAGGCGAAGATCGCAGAGCTCCGCGCGGCCGCCGAGAAGCAGGAGGGCGCCAAGCGGTACAACGAGTACGTCCGCACGCTCCTCGCGCTCGCCGCGCTCGTGCCCGATCCGGTCGAGAAGGTCGACCTGTTCATGAAGGCCGCCGAGCTCTACACGGGCAAGTTCGCCAACCAGGCCGAGGCCGTGAAGGCCTACGAGCAGGTCGTCGAGATCGACCCGGAGAACACGGTCGCGAACGACTTCCTCCGGCAGATGTACGAGAAGCGGCGTGACTGGGAGAAGCTGCTCACGCTTCACCGGCGCGACGCCGAGCGCACGTACGGCGCGGAGCGCGCGGCGAAGTTCCTGGAGATCGCGAAGCTGGCGACCGAGCGGGTGAAGAAGCCCGAGGTCTGCATCGAGCTCTGGAACGAGGTGCTCACGACCGACGAGACCAACGCGGAGGCGCTCGGCGCTCTCGCGCAGCTCTACGAGCGCTCGAAGGAGTACGACAAGCTCGTGCTCATCTTGGAGCGCCAGGTCGAGGTCACCTACGACGACGCGGCGCGCGTCCAGATCCTCTCGAAGCTCGGCACCTTCTACGGCGACCGCCTCGGGAACGACGAGGGCGCGGTCAACGCGTGGCGCCAGCTCCTCACCCTCGAGCCTGGCGATCGCAAGGCGCAGGAGGCGCTGAAGAAGAAGTACCTCGCGCTCGGCCGGTGGGACGACCTCGAGGTGTTCTACGCCGAGAGCGGCAAGTGGGACGAGTTCATCCGCGTCCTCGAGCAGCAGGAGTCGAAGGAGGCGAACCCCGAGGCGAAGATCGGCCTGCTCTTCAAGATCGCCGAGCTCTGGGCGGACAAGAAGCAGAAGCACGATCGGGCCGCGCGCGCGTACGAGAAGGTGCTCGAGCTGGAGCCACAGAGCCTTCGCGCCGCCGAGGCGCTCATCCCGATCTACACCGCGGCGAACAACTCCAAGAGCCTCGCGAACGCCATCGAGGTGAAGCTCGGGCACGAGGAGGACGACCTCGAGAAGGTCCGCCTGCTCCGCGAGGTGGCCGCGCTCTACGAGACGAAGGTCAAGGACCCCCAGCGGGCCTTCGAGCGGTACCTCACGGCCTTCGACGTCTCCCCGCACGACGAGGACGCGTCCCTCGACGTGGAGCGCGCGGCCAAGGCCGTGGGCGGCTGGCAGCGCGTGGTCGACGCGTACGACGCCGTCATCCGCCGGGCCGACGACTCCGCCGACCACGACCTCGCCGTGATGCTCCGCCTCCGCCTCGGACGCGTCCACGTGGAGGAGCGCCGCGACGTGGACAGCGCGCTCGCCGCGTACCGTGCGGTGTACGAGACCGACAGCGAGAACGCCGCGGCCCTCGAGGCGCTCGAGCGCCTCTACCGCGAGACGAAGAAGTTCGGCGATCTGCTCGGCATCTACGAGAAGAAGCGCGACCTCGCGCCCACCTCGGAGGACAAGAAGCTCATCAGCTACGAGATCGCGAAGCTCTACGAGACCGAGCTGCGCGACGTCGACCGCGCGATCGACACGTACGACGCGGTGCTCGAGGAGGAGCCCACCGACACCCAGGCCCTCGCGGCGTTGGATGTACTTTACAGGCAACTGGAGCGCTGGGCCCCCTACGCGGACGTGCTGCGCCGCCGCATCGAGCTCGATCTCTCCGAGGCGGAGATCGTCGACCTCAAGCACCGCCTCGGCGGCGTGCTCGAGACGCACCTCGGCGACGCGGCCGGCGCGCTCGAGAACTACCGCGAGATCCTCTTCCTCGCGCCCGCGCACGAGGGGGCGCGCCTCGCGCTCGAGGCGCTCCTCGCGAACGAGAGCCTCCGCGGCGAGGCCGCGACCATCCTCGAGGGCATCTACGAGGAGCGGGGCGACTGGGTGAAGCTCATCCACGCCCTCGAGATCCTGAGCGAGACGGACGCCGACTCCGACCGCAAGGTGCAGCTGCTGCGCAAGATCGCGCGCATCAGCGGCGAGGCGCTCGCCGACCAGGCCAAGGCCTTCGACGCCCTCGCGCTGGCCGTGAAGGAGCAGCCGGCGCTCGCCGAGACGCGCGCCGAGCTCGAGCGCGTGGCCGACGCCTCGAACGCGTGGACGAAGCTCACGGCGCTCTACAACGAGGTCGCCGAGACGCTCACCGACGCCGCTCTCGCGCGCGAGTACTGGATGCGCCAGGCGAACGTGCTCGAGCACCTCGGCGAGATCGACGCGGCCGCCGCGGCCTACGGCAAGGTGCTCTCGCTCGACCCCGCCGACGCGCCCGCGCTCGCTGCGCTCGAGCAGCTCTTCATCCGCACCGAGCGCTGGACGGACCTCATCGGGGTCTTCGAGCGCAGGATCGACCAGAGCGTCGATCCCGACGAGCGCGAGCAGCTCTACGGGCAGATGGCGGCCACCTACGACGTGAACCTCGGTCGCCCCGAGGACGCGGTCGGCTGCTGGCGCAAGGTGCTGGAGATCGACTCGGCGAGCGCCGCGGCGCTCTCCGCGCTCGACGCGCTCTTCACGCGTCAGCGCATGTGGATCGAGCTCGCCGACAACCTCGAGGCGCAGCTCGTGCTCGCCCAGGACGAGGTCGCTCAGATCGGCCTGATGCTCCGCCTCGCGGCCCTCCGCGAGTCCGAGATGGGTCAGGTCGAGGTCGCCATCGAGGGCTACCGCGAGGTGCTCGACCGCGACCTCAGCAACGCGCCCGCCTTGGCGGCGCTCGAGCGGCTCGGCGCCGATCCTGCGCACGAGCTCCGCATCGCCGACCTCCTCGAGCCGCTCTACCGTCAGACCGGTGACTTCGCGAAGCTCATCGGGGCGCACGAGGTGCAGGTCCGCAGGAGCGACGACCCGTCGCGCCAGGTCGAGCTCCTCCACCAAATCGCCCAGCTCCACGAGGACGCCGCCGGCGACCTCAACTCGGCCTTCACCACGCTCGCGCGGGCGCTCGCCGCGGACCCCGCGAGCGAGCGTACGCAGACGCAGATCGACCGCGTCGCGCGCACGACGGGCCGCTTCCAGGACCTCGCCGACGTCTACGAGCGGCAGGCGCTGGCCACCACCGACGTGGTGCTCTCCAGCACGCTGCTCACGATGAGCGCCGAGGTGCACGAGCGCGACATCGGCAGCGTGGACACGGCGATCGCCCACTACCGCCGCGTGCTCACCCAAGACCCCACGAACCTGAACGCGATCGAGTCGCTCGAGCGACTGTTCCGGCAGACCGAGCGGTACGCCGAGCTGTCCCTCACGCTCCAGCGCAAGGCCGACATCGTCGACGAGCCCGACGAGAAGAAGCACGCGCTGTTTCAGGCCGCCGCCATCGAGGAGGACGTGCTCTCGAAGCCGGAGGCCGCGATCGCGGTCTACAACGTGCTCCTCGAGCTCGACCCGGACGACCTCCGCGCGCTCGACGCGCTCGTCACGCGCTACCTGGAGCTGAGCCGCTGGGCGGACCTGCTCGCGGTCTACGCCCGCAAGGTGGACCTCATCGTCGATCCCGACGAGAAGAAGCGCATCCTCTACCAGGTGGGCGCGGTCTACGAGCGCGAGCTCGGCGACGTGCCCCGCGCCATCGACACGTACCAGCGCATCCTGGAGCTCGATCCCGACGATCTCCAGGCGCTCTCCCGGCTCGACGTGCTCTACGAGCACGCCCAGAACTGGACCGAGCTGCTCAGCGTGCTCACGCGCGAGAGCGAGATGTGCGCCGACGGAGCCGAGGCCATCGGCTTCCAGTATCGAATCGCGGAGCTCTACGAGAAGCGCCTCGAGGACGTGCCCCGCGCGGTGGAGCTCTACCGCGACATCCTCGGCCAGGCGCCCGATCACGAGCCCACGCTCCGCGCCCTCGAGGGCCTCAAGTCCGGCACCGTCGAGCCCCTCGCGGCCGCCGCCGTGCTCGAGCCCATCTACGAGGCCGCGGGCGAGTGGCGCGCGCTGGTCGCCGTCCACGAGGTGCAGGTCGCGCACAGCGACGACGCGTTCCTCAGCGTCGATCTTCTGCACCGCATCGCGCGCCTCTACGAAGACGCGCTCGACGAGCCGAAGAACGCGTTCGACACGTTCGCGCGCGCGCTCGTGTTCGACAACGGCAACGACGTCACGCTGCAGAACCTCGAGCGCATCGCGCTCGCGCTCGGGCTCTACGCGGACGTCGCGGCGCTCTACGACGCGGAGCTCGCGCGGCTCGCCGACAACCCCGATCGCTTCGTGGAGCTCGGCCTCCGCACCGCGCAGATCTTCGAGCTCTCGCTCGAAGACAACGTCAGCGCCATCGTGCGCTTCCAGCGGGTGCTCGAGGTGCAGCCCGAGAACCTCGTGGCGCTCCGCTCCCTCGACCGGCTGTTCACGCAGACCGGCCGCTGGAGCGAGCTCGCCGCCATCCTCAAGCGCGAGGCGGAGATCGCCGACTCTCCGGCGGAGGGCCTCGAGCTGAGCTTCCGCCTCGGCCAGGTGTACGAGCTCAAGCTCGGCGCCGTGGAGCTGGCGATCGCGTCGTACCGCGAGGTCATCTCCTCCGCGCCTGACCACCAGGGCACGCTCGGCGCGCTCGAGGGGCTCTTCGCGCGGAACCTCATGCAGGCCGAGGTCGCCGAGATCCTCGAGCCGCTCTACCAGAACAGCGCGGAGTGGGCGAAGCTCAGCGCGGTCTACGAGGCGCAGCTCTCGCACATCCCCGCCGACTTCGTCGAGGGGCGCGTCAGCGGCAAGGAGGAGCGGCTCGCGGCGTACTACCGCATCGCCGAGCTCTTCGAGGACAAGCTCCTCGACCCCGTGCAGACGCTCGCCGTCTACGTGCGGGTGCTGAAGGAGTACCCGCTCGACGAGCGCGCGGGCGAAGAGGCGCCGCGCGTCGCGGCGCTGCTCGACGGCGGCTGGGAGCACCTCGCGAACGCCTACGCCGACGTCCTCGGCCTCCACCCGGCGGACCACGACGTCCAGCGGACCCTCGGTAAGCGCCTCGCGCGCACCTTCGAGGAGCAGCTCGGCGACGTGCAGAAGGCGGAGGAGACGTACAAGTACGTTCGCACCGTCGACCCGCTCGAGCCCGAGACCCTCGAGAACCTCGATCGCATCTACCTCTCGCTGGAGCAGTGGCGAGAGCTCGCGGAGGTGCTCGAGGCGCGCGTGCAAGTGCCGATGGACGACGCCGACCTCGTCGACCTCTACGCTCGCCTCGGCGAGGTCTACGAGACCCGCCTGCTCGATCCGGCCAACGCGACGCGCGCGTACCGCACGATCTTCGACGGGCTCGAGCGAGGGCACGAGGGGGCGATCGCCGCGCTCTCGCGCATCTACGAGTCGCAGGGCGCCTGGGTGCTCCTCAACGGCGTCTTCGAGCGCGAGCTCGAGAACGCGTCCGGCGACGCCGCCGAGGCCGACATCCGCGCGAAGCTCGCCCGCCTCGCGTCCGAGCGCCTCAACGACCCGACCCGCGCCATCGACACGTGGAAGCTCGTGCTCGACCTGCGTGGCGAGGATCCGGAGGCGCTCTTCGCGCTCGCGGGCCTCTACGAGAGCCAGGGCGCGTGGCGTGAGCTGGTCGACGTTCTCGAGCGGCAGCACGACATCGCCGAGTCGGACGACGATCGCGTCAACATCCTCACGCGCCGCGCGCGGGTGTTCACCGAGCGCCTCTCGAGCGACGACCTGGCGCTGAGCGACTGGAACCGGGTCCTCGACTACGACTACTCGAACCTCGCCGCGCTGCGGGCGATCGCCGAGATTCGTCGCCGCGAGGATGACCCCGCGGAGCTCGTCACTGCGCTCCACCAGCAGGTGGACCGCGCGGCGGCCCTGCTCGACGGCGAAGAGCTCAAGGCGCTCTTCCGCGAGCTCGGGCGCACGTACGGCGACCGCCTCGCGCAGCCGTACGACGCCGCCGAGGCCTGGCGCAAGCTGCTCGAGGTCGAGCCCGACCTCGAGGCGCTCGACGCCCTCGAGGCCATCTACCGCGAGCAAGAGCAGCCGGTCGACGTCATCGACGTGAAGATGCGGCGCGCCGACGCGCTCGCGGACGTGCCCGCGCGCATCGAGGAGCTCCGCGGCGTCGCCGCGCTCTGGCGCGACACGGTCGAGGAGCCCGACAAAGCCACGCTCGCGTGGCAGAAGGTCCTCGAGCTCGACGAGACGCACGACGAGGCGTTCCTCGAGCTGGAGGCCCTCCACACAGCCGCCGGTCGTTGGGAGGCGCTCATCGAGCTCTACCTCGCGCGCCGCGAGACGCGCACCGACGTGCCCGAGCGCTCCGACCTCCTCCGCCGCGTGGCGAAGGTCTGCGAGGAGAAGGTCGAGGACAAGGGCGCGGCGCTCGACGCCCTGCTCACTGCCTTCGAGGAGGACTTCCACGACAAGGAGACCTCGAAGTACCTCGAGCGCATGGCGCTCGCCACCAGCCGGTGGGGCGAGGTCATCCAGCGCGCGAACGATCTGCTCCAGCAGCAGACCGAGGCGCCGCAGAAGGTGCGGCTCTGCCTGCACCTCGCGAAGTGGTACGGCGAGGACCTCGGGCACCCCGAGTACGCGCAGCCCTTCTACCAGCAGATCGTCCAGCTCGACCCGAACAACGTGGGCGCGCTGCGGCAGATGGCGCAGCTCTACCGGAAGAACGCCAACTGGCAGCAGCTCGGCGCCACGCTCACGCGCGCGCTCGAGGTCGCCGTCGGGGACACGGACCGCAAGGAGATCCTGACGGAGCTCGGCGAGCTGCTCGACAGCCAGATGAGCCAGACCGACCAAGCGGTCGGCTACTTCACGCGCGCGCTCGAGGTGGACGGGCAGTTCCTCCCGGCCATCGAGAACCTCGAGCGCATCTACGCGTCGCGTGGGCAGAACCGCGAGCTCGTCGAGATCCTCCACCGCAAGGTGGGCGCGCTCGGGGCGCCGGATCTCATCGCCCAGACGAAGCTCCGCATCGCCACGCTCTACGAGGCGATGCCCACCGAGGGGCAGAAGGCCGCGCAGCTCTACCGCGAGGTCTTGGAGATCGAGCCGGACAATCTTCAATCGTTGCGGGGACTTGGCCGCGTCTATGAGGCGCTCCAGCTCTGGCCCGAGCTCGTGCGCGTGCATGAGAACGAGCTCGAGGTGGTCACCACCGAGCGCGAGCGCATCGACCTGCTGCTGAAGCTCGCGCGCCTCCAGGAGGACCAGTTCCTCAAGGCGGACATCGCGGCGCAGCACCTCGAGCAGGCCGTCGAGATCGACCCCAACCAGGAGGAGGCGTACGTCGCGCTCGCGCGCTGCTACCGCAAGCTCCGCCAGTGGGAGCCGCTCATCGCGACCTACGAGCGCCATATCTCGGCGACCATCGATCGTCGCACGAAGGTGGACCTCTACGGCTCGATCGCGCAGGTCTACTCGGACGAGATCTCCGATCCCGAGCGGGCGATCGACGCGTACCGCAACATCGTCGACCTCGAAGAGACGAACGTGCCCGCCCTCGAGGCGCTCTCGAAGCTCTACGAGAAGACCGGCGACATCACGCAGGCCATCGACGCGATGACCCGCGTCGCCGAGCTGACGCCCGACGCCAAGCAGCGGGTCGAGGCGTACTACCGCATTGGAAAGGCCCTCGACGAGAAGGTGGGCGACCGCCTCTCCGCGCAGGACAAGTACGAGATGGCGATGGATCTCGATCCGTCGCACATCCCCTCGCTCCAGGCGCTGCGCGTGCTGGCGATGGACAACGCCGACTACGACAAGGCGGCGCGGTACCTCGACCAGGAGCAGAGCTACACCGCCGTCCCTCGGCAGCGGGCCCGCATCCTGGTCGAGCTCGGGCGCCTCCGTGAGGAGATGCTCGGCGAGCACGAGGCGGCCGTGCTCGCGTGGGAGTCGGCGAACGAGGCCGATCCCGACAACGAGGACGCCGCGCTCCCGCTCGCCCACGACTATGTCGCGCGAGAGCTGTGGGAGAAGGCCGAGCCGCTCCTCGAGATGTTGACCCGGAAGGCCGGCAAGCGCGATCGCTCCGAGCAGCACGAGCTCTGGAACAACCTCGGCCGCGTGCAGGCCGCGCTCGGCAAGGACGATCGCGCGCTGAAGGCTTACTCGGCCGCGCAGCAGCTCGACCTCACCGACCAGGTCACGATCCGTGGCCTCGCCGAGGTGTGCTTCCGGCTGCGCGACTGGCCCGGAGCGCTCAACAACTTCCAGAAGGTGCTCACCACCCTCGGGGAGGAGGAGCTCGACGCGCGCGCCGACGTCTACTTCAAGCTCGGGCGCATCAAGCGCGAGCAGGGGCAGGCGAAGCAAGCGATCAACAACTTCGAGAAGGCGCTCGGCGTCGACCCGAACCACCGCCCGACGCTCGACGCCCTCATCGAGGTCTACTCGGACGTCAAGGACTGGAAGCAGGTCGTCGCGTACAAGCGCCAGATCCTCGACAACATCATGGACGGCGACGAGCGCTTCAAGATGCTCGTCGAGATCGCGGACATCTGGAACGACTTCGACAAGAGCCCGGCGAAGGCCATCGAGGCCCTCGAGGAGGCGAAGGATCTGAAGCCGGAGGACCGACCGCTCCTCCACAAGATGCTGTCGCTCTACGAGTCGACGGGCAGCTGGGCGCGGATGATCGACACCGTGCAGGCGATCGCCGATATGGAGAAGGACCCGATCCGCAAGTCGAAGTTCATCTTCACGATGGCCCAGCTCTTCCGCGACAAGGAGGGCGATCAGGAGCGCGCGGTCGAGCTCTTCAACGAGGCCCTCGATCTCAACCCGCGCGATCTGCAGGCGTTCGAGCGCATCAACAAGATCCTCACGAACCAGCAGGACTGGAAGGGGCTCGAGCGCGCGTACCGGAAGATGCTCCGGCGCCTCTCGACCGCGAACGTCTCCGACGCCGACCTCGAGTACTCGCTGTGGCACAGCCTCGGGCTCATCTACCGCGATCGCCAGCGCGACTGGTCGAGCGCGATCGAGGCCTTCAAGATGGCCACGCGGTTCAAGCCGGACGAGGCGCTCGAGCGCCAGATCCTCGCGGAGCTCTACGAGAACACCGACAACACCGAGGCGGCGATGGGCGAGCACCTCATCGTGCTCCAGAAGGAGCCGCTCCGGGTCGACCCCTACCGCAGCCTCTACAAGCTGTCGCTGAAGATGCACGACTACGACCGCGCGTGGTGCATGTGCGCCGCGCTGTCGTTCCTGCACAAGGCCGACGCCGAGGAGCAGCGCTTCTTCGAGGACTACCGCCCGCGCGGGATGATCCAGGTGAAGTCGCGGCTCGACAACGAGCAGTGGGTGAAGAACCTCTTCCACAAGGACGACAACATCTTCATCGGGAAGATCTTCGAGTTCGTCACCCCCGCCGCGATCCTCGCGAAGACCACGGCGCTGGCCCAGGCCAAGCAGCTACCGGCGCTCGACAAGCGCTTCAAGCAGGACCCCGCCACGTCGACGGTCACCTTCGCCAAGACCTTCGGGTGGGCGGCGCAGGTGCTCGGTATCCAGCTCCCCGAGCTGTATCTCCGAAACGACGTGCCAGGCGCGCTGGTGACGGTGCCGTCTCGCCCCGTCGCGAGCGTCGCCGGCAACACGGTGCTCACGGGCTTCTCGCCGCAGGAGCTCACCTTCATCGTGGGCAAGCACCTCGCGCACTACCGCTCGGAGCACTACATCAAGACGCTCTTCCCCACCCTGGACGAGCTCAAGGTGATCTTGTTCTCCGCCATCAAGATCGTGCTCCCCGACTTCGCGGTGCCCGAGAACATGGCGCAGGCCGTCGCGGCGACCGCCTCGACGTTCGTCAAGTACATGCAGCCGGTGGAGCGCGACTCGCTCCGCCTCGTCGTCAACCGCTTCGTGGAGGACGGCGCTCGCGCCGACCTGAAGCGCTGGATGCAGGCCACCGAGGTGACGGCGGCGCGCGCGGGGCTCTTGCTCTGCGCCGACCTCGACATCGCGAAGAAGATCATCGGCGCCGAGCAGCAGCTCCCCGGCGACCTGCCGCCCCAGGAGAAGATGAAGGAGCTGCTCGTCTTCTCGGTGAGCGAGCAGTACCTCGCACTGCGCAAGGTGCTCGGCATCGCGGTGGGCTGAACCGACCGCGCCGCGCACCTACGCGCAACGAACGCGCGTGCTCTCCCGAGAGGGGGGCACGCGCGTTTGTTTTGCGCGACAGGAGGTGAGGGATGGATCGCGAACGAGACACGGACCTGACGGTGGAGCTTCCGACCGACGCGCTGCCAGGTGAGCGCGGCGAGTGGGTGCTCGAGATCCACCAGCGCCACGGGACCTCGATCCTCGCGCTGACCGAGGGGGCCCTCACGCTCGGCTCCTCGCGGCGCGCGTCGCATCGGATCGAGGACCCGATGGTGAGCGGCGTGCACTGCGAGGTCGCGCTGGCTGGTGGCCGGCTGCGCGTGGTCGACCTCGGCTCGCGCAACGGCACGTACCTCGGCGCAGCCCGCGTGCGCGAGGCGTGGGCCGGTGTAGGCGGCACGATCACCCTGGGCGAGACGCAGCTCGTCGTCCAGCGCCGCGACCCCGAGGACGAGTCGGCTGGCGACGCGGGCGAGCCGCTGCCGCAAATCGCGGGGGGCTCGCTGGCGATGCGCCGCCTGGCCGCGCGCGTCCGCCGCCTCGCCAACCGCACCTCGCCCGTGCTCGTGTCCGGCGAGACGGGGACGGGCAAGGAGCTCGTCGCGCAGGCCCTCCACACCGAGGGGCGGCGGCGCACCGCGCCGTTCGTCCCGGTGAACGTCGCCGCGCTCCCACGCGAGCTCGTGGAGAGCGAGCTGTTCGGCCACGAGCGCGGGGCCTTCACGGGCGCGGTCTCGAGGCGCGCTGGCGCCTTCGGCGACGCGCAGCGGGGCACGCTGTTCCTCGACGAGATCGGCGAGCTGCCGCTCGACGCGCAGCCGAAGCTGCTCCGCGCGCTCGACGGGTACGAGGTGAGGCGCGTGGGGAGCGGTGGCGGGGGCGAGCGCGCCGACGTCCGCGTGGTCGCGGCGACGCACAAGGCCCTCCTCGAGGACGTGGCGGCCAAGCGCTTTCGCCGCGATCTGTACCACCGGCTCGAGGCGTTCGTCCTCGAGCTGCCGCCGCTCCGCGAGC
>CAZHGG010000100.1:0-11112 GCA_964531755.1 uncultured Polyangiaceae bacterium | reverse complement strand
CGAGGGGCCCGTGGGCCGACACTACGGCGCCCGCCGCGCCTCGGGCGACGTCCCCGGCGCGGCCCTCGCGGTCTTCGCGCGCCCGCTCGGTGACAAGAGGCTCGTCGCGCCGCGCGAGCTCGTGCGCCTCACCGACTTCTCGCTGCGTGATCGCCGCGTGCTCGAGCACCTGAGCGATCGAGGGGGCGCGCGGAAGGCCGCCCTCGCGTCGGGCCTCGAGGCGTCGCTCGCCCTCGAGGCGATGCGCCTCCACGGAAACGTGTATAATGCATCATTCAAGGCGAGGCTCGCCTTCCGCCCCGAGCGCGCGCGCCCGGCGCTCCGCGTGCTGCCCGCCGAGCCCGGCGCGCCGGAGCGGGTCGTGGCCGTGTGGTCGATCGGCGAGGGCCACCCGGAGGTGCCGCTGGGCGAGGCGTCGTTCTTCCCCGGGCCGTTCCCGTACGTGTGGACGCAGGCCGGCGCCCTGCACCCGCTCGAGCTCGATGTCGATCCCGATCTCCTGCGGCGGCTCGTCGCCGCGCCGACGCTCGAGGTCCCGCCCGGCAGGCTGAAGGAGGTGGGCCTCCGGCTGTTTCAAAGCGCGCGCGCGCGGGGCGTCTCGCTGCCCTCTCCCGACATCTTCGGGTTGCCGCCGCTCGAGGTGCCTCGGTTCCTGCTGCGCGTGGAGGGGGAGCCACTGGCGGTCCGCGCCACGTTGGTGGCGGTCTACGAGCGCGGCGAGATCGCTCTCGTCCCGGCGCCCCCGGGCGCGCCGCCCGTCCGCGAGGACCAGCGCGGGCTGCGCGACCTCGAGCTCGAGGCGCGCGCGGTCGCCCACCTCGGCGCCGCCGGGCTCGAGGTCTGCGACGACGACGACGGCGCGCGGCTCGAGGCGTCGGGCGAGGCGGCGGTTCGCCTCTTCCAGAGCGTGCTCCCCGCGCTCCGCGCGCTCCGCGAGCCCAGCGTCGAGATCGCCCTCTCCACGCGCCTCGCCCGCGTGCGCGTCGGGGCCCCCGTCGAGGCGCGGGTGCACGTGGTGCTCGAGGGCGGCTGGCTCGGGACGCGCGTGAAGCTCGCGTCGGGCGAGCTGGCGGTCGAGCTCGCGCGGGTCCGCGACGCGCTCACCGCGAACAGCGGCTGGGTGGCCCTCGACGACGGGACGCTGGCGCGCATCTCGGCGGAGGTGGGCGCGCTCTCCCGCGAGGCGCTGGAGGTGCTCGGCGAGAGCGGCGCGGGGCTGCTCCCACCCCACCAGCTCGGCCGCATCGACCGCTGGATCGAGGCGAACGACGGGCGCGTGGACGCGGCCGTGCGGCGCCTCCGCAGGCGGCTCCGCGCGCTCGCCGTGGCCACCGAGCCCGAGCTGCCGGTCGGCCTCGTCGCGACGCTGCGGCCGTACCAAAAGCTCGGGCTCGCGTGGCTGCAGTTCCTGCGCACGCTCGGCGCCGGCGGGCTCCTCGCCGACGACATGGGGCTCGGCAAGACGGTGACCACGCTCGCGTTCTTGCTGCGCGAGAAGGAGCGCGAGGGCCCGCGGCCGTCGTTGGTCGTGTGCCCAACCTCCGTCGCGGGCGGGTGGGTGAGGGAGGCCGAGCGCTTCACGCCGGGGCTCCGCGTCCGCCTCTACCACGGCGCCGCGCGCGGCGAGCTCACGCCCGAGGTGCTCGCCGAACACGACCTCGTCGTGACGACCTACGCGCTCCTGCGCCGTGACGTCGAGGCCCTCGAGAAGATCCCCTTCCGCGCCGTGGTGCTCGACGAGGCGCAGAATGTGAAGAGCGCCGAGAGCCAGGCGGCGCGCGCGGCGGGGAGGCTCCGGGGGGAGCTGCGCCTGTGCCTCACGGGCACGCCCATGGAGAACCGGCTGCGCGAGCTATGGTCGCTCGCGTCGTTCGCGAACCCAGGCATCCTCGGGGGCGCGCGCGACTTCGACCGGCTGTACGAGCGCCCCCTCGCGACCGACTCGTCGAGCGCCGTCGGAGAAGAGCTGCGCGCCCTGCTCCGCCCGTTCTTGCTGCGCCGCACCAAGCGGGACGTGTTGCCCGAGCTCCCCCCGAAGACCGAGATCGATCGGGTCGTGTCCCTGTCGCGCGCCGACCGCCGGATGTACGACGCGCTCGCGCACACCCTGCGTGAGAGCGTGAGGCGCGACATCGAGCGCCGCGGGCTCCGGGCGAGCACGCTCAGCGTGTTCACCGCGCTGACGCGCCTCCGTCAGATGGCGTGCGATCCGCGGCTCGTGGACCCTCGCCTCTCGGGGCGACCGAGCGCGAAGCGCGAGGCGTTCCTCGACCTCGCGCGCGAGCTCTCGCAGACGGGCAGGCGCGCGCTCGTGTTCTCCCAGTTCGTGGCGCTCCTCACGCTCTGGCGCGCCGACCTCGACGACGAGGGCATCGCGTACGAGTACCTCGACGGCGCGACCGTGCGGCGCGACGAGGTCGTGCGCCGCTTCCAGGAGGGGACCGCGCCGCTCTTCCTCATCTCGCTGAAGGCGGGCGGCGCCGGCCTGAACCTGACGGCCGCCGATACGGTGATCCACTGCGACCCCTGGTGGAACCCGGCGGTCGAGGACCAGGCTACCGACAGGGCCTACCGGATCGGCCAGGACCAGCCGGTCACGGTCGTGCGGCTGGTCGCGCGAGGGACGATCGAGGAGAAGATCGGCGCGCTCAAGGCGAAGAAGCGCGCCCTCACGAGCGCCATCATCTCCGACGAGCCGCGCGCGCTCCGAGGGATCACCGAGGACGATCTGCGCCTGCTCCTCGGCGACGCGGTGCCCGAGGCGCTCGACGCAGAGGACGACGCGGCCGACGACGCTGGCGACGCGCCCGCTCCCACCGACCAGCTCGCGACCCTCTCGGCGGTGCTCGACCCGGACTACCACGCGCTCGTGGCGGAGGTCTCCTGGTGGCTCACGCGGAGCGGCCGCGCGATCTCCGAGCTCGCGCGGGCGGCCGACGTTCCGCCCGCGTTCGTCGCGCGCCTCGCGGTGGGCGAGCCCTTCCCCTGCTCGCGCGCGGTCGCCAGCCGCCTCCGCGCGCGCATGGAGTCGCGGTGATCGCCGCGCGCTCGCGCGATCGTTGAGTGGAGCGCGGCGCCTTTGCTGCTACCGTAACCGTTTGGAGGTATTCATGACTTCGCGCACGCTGGGGGGCCTGCTCACCGTACTCATCGCGTCCTCCGGCGTGGTGGCCTGCTCAACGACCAGCGATCCTGCGGCGACGTCCGACGCGGGCGTCGCGGCCGACGCGAGCGCGCCGCCGCCGGCGGACGCCAGCCCGACGTCGACCGACGCCGCCCCACCGCCGCCGCCACCGGGGGGGTGCAAGGTCGCCGAGGACTGCCCTTCGAAGGTGTGCGACGCGCCCTCGGGCAAGTGCCTGGAGCCCTCGTGCTCCGACGGCGCCCGCAACGGCGACGAGACCGACGTCGACTGCGGCGGCTCCTCCTGTGAGAAATGCGACATCCAGAAGGCCTGCGCGAGCCCCGGCGACTGCGCCTCCGGCGTGTGCCGCGCCTACCAATGCCGCCCGCCGGCCTGCGACGACGCGGTCAAGAACGGCACCGAGACCGACGTGGACTGCGGCGGCGGCGCGTGCGGCAAGTGCGTCGCCGGCAAGCGTTGCCTGGTGCGCGCGGACTGCGTGACGGACGTGTGCTCCGGGGGCCGCTGCTCGGCGATCGTGTGCGACGATCGCGTCAAGAACGGCACCGAGACCGACGTGGACTGCGGCGGTCCAGGCTGCCCGCGCTGCGCCGATGCGAAGGACTGCCTCATCGCGGGCGACTGCGCGAGCGGCGCGTGCAAGGACGTCGGCGCTGGCCTCAAGTGCCAGCCGCCCAGCTGCACCGACGGCGTCAAGAACGGCACCGAGAGCGACGTCGACTGCGGCGGCAGCTGCCCCGCGTGCGTCGCGGGGAAGGCCTGCACCACCGGGACGGACTGCGCCAGCCGAGGCTGCAACTACAAAGGCGTGTGCGCGGCGGGGCGGAGCTGCACGGCGCGTTACGGCGGGGACACCTGCGGCTTCGGCGGCGCTGGGAGCGTGGGGCCCGAGCAGTGGGAGGATTGCTGCATCAAGACGCCGCTCGTCTCGGCGGGCCAGACGGTCCTGTTCGACCGCTACCAGGTCACGGCGGGCCGCATGCGCGTGTTCCTCGAGGCGATCGGCTACAACGTCCGCGCCTTCGTCCAGCAAGCGCGCGCCGCGAACAAGATCCCGGCGCTCCCGGGGGTCCCGGGCCGCACCGTGCTCGAGCCCGCGTGGGACCTCTACCTCCCGGTGAGCTTCTCCGGGAACTCGGTGCCCACGGAGCTGGCCGGGTGCGCGCAGCGCGACTACTCGGGCGGCTGCGCGCCCGGCACGGAGATCACCGGCATCTACACCGCGGTGTCGAGGCACCTCGGCGGCTTCATCTTCCAGCGCAACGCGCAGACCTCGACGGGCTGCTTCGTGGGCTCGCCAGGCACGCACGCGTTCCGCTTCCCCGACGGCGCCCAGGACGGCCCCGCCCCTGGCCAGTCGCAGGAGGTCTACGACACGAAGTCGATGCAGTGCATCGACTACCTCGTCGGGCAGGCGTTCTGCGTGTGGGACGGCGGGCGGCTCGAGACGATCCCCGAGTGGCAGGTCGCGAGCGGACCAGGGCCGAGCCCCTGGTCGCCGGGCTCCGACGCCATCCCGCGCGGGCAGGGCAGCGGTACGTACTGGGGGTGCCGCTTCCCCTGGGTGACCGACGCCAACCAGGGTGGGTGCGAGCTCCCGTGGTCGCCTCCCGAGAGCATCGAGTACGCCGCGTTCCAGTACAGCTACGAGTACCCGCGCCTCAGCGGCACCGACTACATCTCGTTCATTTCCGCGCCCGGTAGGACGCGCGGCCGAGGGCCGGGCGGGCACGCCGACATGCGCGCGAACGTGTTCGAGCTCACCTCGACCGTCACCTACGACGACGATCCCTTCGAGGCGAGGCACCGCTGGTCGGGCAACGGCTCGTGGGAGGGCCACGGCTACAGCCGCGGCGGCGGCGGCAACACGATGCTGCTCAACAAATACGGCAAGCTCGGGCTCCGCTGCGTGTTCCCGCAGTAGCTCGCGTGGCGCCCGACCCCCGCGGCGGCGCGCGGGGGTGGGCCGCTCTCGCGCGCCGGGCCTATGGCGTGGGGAACGCGCAGCGCAGGCCCGCGCGCGCGGTCTTCTCGAGGAGGTTCAGCGTCGGCCCGCCGGCGTACGCGAACGCGTTCGTCTCCCACGAGCCGTTGCCCGACCACCGCGTGCGCGCCGAGAGCGGGCTCGCGTTGAAGGCGCTCATGTCGGAGGTCATCTCGTACACGTTTCCTAGGAGGTCCGCGTGGCCCTCCGGGCCGCGCCCCCGTGTGCGGCCCGGCGCCGAGAGGTAGACGATCGCGTCCGCCGCGACAAACTTCGGATATTCGTACGTCGACCGGTAGGCCGCGTACTCGGTGGTCTGCGTGGCCGCCGGCCAGGGCACGCTGCACGCCCCCTGGGCGGCGTCGGTGACCCAGGGGAAGTGGCACATCCAGTCGTAGCCCGGGACCAGCGCGCGCGGCGTGATCGCGACCGCGCCGCTCCACGGGTAGGGCCCGGCGCCGACGGCGACCTGCCACTCGTAGAGGGTCTCGAGGCGACCGCCCTCCCACACGCAGAAGGCCTGCGCGAGCAGGTAGTCGACGCACTGCATCGCCTTGGTGTCGTAGAGGTCTTGGGAGTGCTCCGGAGGCGCGCCGTCCTGCGCTGCGGCGGGGAACCGGAAGGCGTGGGAGCCGGGGTTGGCGGGGTCGATCATGCACGCGCCGGGGGTGGTCGTCTGCTGGAAGAGGAAGCCGCCCACGTGCCGCGACGTCGCCGTGTACACGCCCGGGATCACGTTCTGGAAGCACCCACCCGAGTAGTCGTCGCGTGCGCACCCCGAGAGCTCGCCGAGCACGGCCTGCCCGTTCCAGCTCACGGGGAGGTAGCCGTCCCACGCGGGGTCGAGCACGCTGCGACCGGCGAGCGACGGGCTGTCGGGGATCTTGTTCGCGGCGCGCGCCTGCTGCACGAAGGCGCGCACGTTGTAGCCGACCGCCTCGAGGAAGACGCGCATGCGGCCCGCCGTGACCTGGTACTTGTCGAGCTTCACGGGGCCATCGGCGCCCGCGATCGTGGCCTTGGCGCAGCAGTCCTCCCACGCCTCGGGGCCGACGCTCCCGTCGCCGCCGAGGCCGCACGTGTCGCCGCCGAAGCGCGTCGTGCAGCTCCTCCCTTGCGCGCACACGCCCTTGTAGTTGCAGCCCTGGCTCGCGCAGTCGGTGCCGGCGCGGCACACCTTCCCCACGGCGCAGCCGGGGCAGCCCGCGCCGCCGCAGTCGACGTCGCTCTCGGTGCCGTTCTTGATGCCGTCGGTGCAGCTGGGAGGCTGGCACTTCAGGCCCGTGCCCGTGTCGGCGCACACGTTGCTCGTGCAGTCGGCGCCGGTGAGGCAGGACTTCGCGTCGGAGCAGCGAGGGCACGAGCCGCCGCCGCAGTCGACGTCGGTCTCGGCGTTGTTCTTGACTCCGTCGCTGCAGAACGGGCGCGCGCAGCGGCCGCCCACGCAGACGTCGGTCTCGCAGTCGGCGGGGCCGTTGCACCGCTTGGCGATGCCGCACTTCGCGCACGGCCCGCCGCAGTCGGTGTCGGTCTCGGGGCCGTTCTTCACCGAGTCGTCGCACGCGGGTGCGCGGCACTGGTAGGCGAGGCACACTCCCGAGGTGCAGTCGTTGGGGTTCGCGCAGCTCTTCAGGGGCTGGCACTGGTCGCACACGCCGCCGCCGCAGTCAGTGTCGGTCTCGGTGCCGTTACGGACGCCGTCTTTGCACGTCGCCTCGACGCACTTGCCCTTCGGGATATCGCACACCTTCGACGGGCAGTCGGCCGCCTTCGTGCAGTCGGCCGCCGGCGGGCCGCTGTCGGTCGGGGGCGGCGGTGGTGGCGTGGTCCCCGTCCCCGTGGCCGTCGGGGTCGCGTCGGCGGTGGTCGCGTCGGGGGCGCCGGCGTCGCTCGCGGGATCCACTGTGGTGGAGCACGCCCACGCGAGCGTCGGGACGAGGAGCAGGGGCAGCGCGGAGCGAAGCGAGGGGCGAGCTGGCATGAATCCTCCAGCCTTCACCTTACCATGTCTTCAACCTCCGCGGCTCGTCCGCGGGCGCGTCGCCTCCCCCTCCGCCGACGAATCTCCTCCCACCCGGCGCGCGCGCGTATTCTCCCCGGATGAGCCAGGACGAGCCGGGAGGGGGCGGGCCGAGGAGCGAGCGCTCGGAGGCGGGGCTCGGCGCGCGTGTGCGCGACTACGAGGTGTGGGGGCTGCTCGGCGAGGGCGGCATGGGGCAGGTGTGGCTCGCCCGGCATCGGCTGCTCGCGCTCCCCGTCGTGCTGAAGACCGTGCGGCGGCAGTTCGAGACCGACGCGAAGGGCGAGGCGCGCGTGCTGCTCGAGGCGAAGCTCATGGCGCGCATCGCGAGCTCGCGGGTCGTGCGCGCCATCGACGCGGGCGTCCACGAGCACAGGCCCTACCTGGTCGAGGAGTACGTGGACGGCATCGACCTCGCCGAGCTCGACCGCCGCCGCCGCGCGGCGCTCGGCGTGGGCCTCCCGCTCTGGGCGGTGTGCGAGGCGATGCACGCCGCGTGTGAGGCGCTCCACGCCGCCCACCAGACAGGCGTGGTCCACCGCGACGTGAAGCCGTCGAACCTCTTCGGGTCGCCGCACACGGGCCTGCGCCTCGGCGACTTCGGGATCGCCGCGATCGCGCGGGGCCCGGGCCAGGCTGAGGTCAGCGGGACGCTGCGGTTCATGGCGCCCGAACAGCTGCGCGGGGACGAGCCCACGGCCCTCGTGGACGTGTGGGGCGCTGGCGCGACCGCCTTCGACCTCCGTTATGGGCGGCCCCCCTTCCTCACGCCCGACGAGATCCTCGACCCTTCGCTGCCGCCGCCGTTTCCCCGCGCGGAGAGCCCCGCGGAGGCTTATTTTCAGCACGTCGTCGCGGGAATGCTCGAGAAGGACCCGGGCGCGCGCACCGACGCCGCCCTCGAGCCCCTCGGCCACTTTGCGACGCTGGGGCAGCTCCTCCGCGCCAAGGCGCGGCGCGGGCACGTGCGCGCGCTCGGGCAGGCGCTCGTGGTGGACGAGTGCACGGTCACGCTGCGCGTGGGCGATCTCGCCGAAGCTGAAGCGGACGCGCTCGTGTCCTCGGCGAACGACACGCTGCGCATGCGGAGCGGGGTCGCGGACGCGCTCCGGCGGGCGGGCGGCGACGCGATCGAGGAGGAGGTGCTCGCCCTCGGGCATCGCCCGCTCGGGAGCTGCGTGGCCACCGGAGCCGGCACGCTGCGCGCGCGCAACGTCCTGCACGCGGTGAGCGCATGGAACGAGGCCTCTTGCGTGGGCCGCGCCACGCAGCGGGCGCTGCTCCTCGCCGACGAGCTCGGTCACAGTCACCTCGCGGTCGCGGCCCTCGGCACCGGCGCGGCGCGCGTGAGCATGGAGGCCTCGGCGAGCGCGATGATGACGGCGCTCCGGCACCACGTCGCCCTCGGCGCGTCAGGGCTGCGCCAGGTCGACGTGGTGCTCTGGGACGAGGCGTCGCTTCGCACCTACCAACGCGTCGCGGAGGAGGCCCTCCGTGGGCACGGCGAGGTGCGCCCCCCCGACTATGGGCGACCGGAGTCCGGGGGCCATGTCCGGGGGGACGCGCCGACCCTGTTCGACACGTCGCGGCGGCCGCGCCGCGGCTAGCGACCCGGCCGCTGGCGGCGGTGGCGCGAGCGCCGCTAGTCGTGTTCGTCGTCCTCGTCGTGTTCGTCGTCCTCGTCGTCGTCTTCTTCGTCTTCGCCGGCCTGGATCTGCCAGGCCTCGACGAGCGTGGCGATGACGTCGTCTTCTTCCTCGGTGTCCACGGTCACCACCTGCTCGAGCTCGCTGACGAGCGACGCGAGCACGCGGGTCGGCACGTGCTCCGCGAAGAGGCGCACCGTCGCCTCGAAGAGGCCCTCGTCCTCCACGTGGCGGAGCGCGCGCTTGAGCACGCGGCTCGGATCGAGCCGGATGTTCATGGCCTCGTTGACCCGCCCGAGCACCTCGGCGATGCCTTCGAGCTCCTCGTCGTCCACGTCGCCATCGGCGGCCGCCGCCCACAAGAACACGAGCGCGACGCGCGTCTCGAAGGGGATCTCACCCATCGCGTCGCGCATCGCGCCGAACTCGTCGTCGCTCATCGCGGCGAGCTCGCTGTCGACGTCTTCGAGCACCGAGTCCTCGCCGTCGCCCCAGGTCGACTCGTCGATCTCCGGCACCTCGACCCGCCGGATGATCCAGCTGTCCCCGTCGTTGAACTTCGGGTTCATCATGTACGAGTAGGGCATGTAGCAGTAGCCCTTGTCGCCCCAGTCATCGCCCCACGAATTGCGCACGATGAACACCTTGTCGGGGTCGGAGTAGCCCACGCAAAGCATCGCGTGGCCGCCGTGCTCGGCGCGGCTCACCTCCGCCGGCGACGGCGAAGGCACCATTCCAGGGCGACGATGCGCGTCGAAGCTCTCAAAGAGGTTGATGCCGAAGACGATCGGGTTGCCCTCCGCCAGCGCGCCCTTCCACGCGTCGAGGGTCGTCGGCACCTGCGCGACGTCCTCCACGAGGAACGCGCCGGCCTCCTCGAAGGCCTCCTCGGGGGGCGGCTCGTTCACGAGCTCCTCCTCGAACGGCCACGTCTCCTCGGAGCACGCGCCGTAGCGCCGCAGCCCCTCGATCGCCGCGCCGATCATCGAGCCCTCGTCTTCGACGTCCGGGGCGTCGAGCGCGTCCGCGTCGTCCCCGACCGCGCGGGCGTTGTAGTAGATGAACATGCGGCTCACGTCGTACGCGTCGTCACCACGGTGCTGCTTGACCAGGTACTCGTACGCGCCCGCGACCGCGTTGGCGACGCAGCTGTTCGTGCCCGCCTGGTTCTCCACTGCGGTCATCTTGTCCCGGAGATCGACCTGCGGCGGGAGCCTGCTCGCGGCGAGGCGCGAGGCGCCGAGCTTCTTGCCACCCCACCTCGTCGGGTCGGTCCGCTGATAGCCAGACAAGGTTCGCTGGGTACCGTCGGGTCGCTCGAAGCGGAAGGCCGTCATGGGGCGATGGTACGGGCGCGGGCCTCGCCCCTGTCAAGCGTCCGCCGCCGCGCGGCGCGGCGCGCGATGCGCGCCAACGCGACCGATCCGTGCTCTCCTCTCCTCCATGACGCGGCAACCGAAGACTCACGCCGTCGAGCGCGCCCTCGCGGCGCTCGGGCTCCTCGCACCGCTGGCCCTCACCCTCGCGCCCGGCGACGCGCGGGCGTGCTCGGTGCCGCTCGCTTGCGGGTTCACGCTGCCCGCCACGAGCACGCGCGTGCCGCTCAACACGCCCGCGCTCGGCGTGGGCAACCACGGCACCAACGTGCCCTTCCTGGCGCTCGTCGACGAGACCGGCGCTGCGGTGCCCGCCAAGCAGGAGGCGGTCGACGGCTCGACGTTCCTCCGCCCCGCGGCCCCACTCAAGGAGAACGCGACCTACACGCTCACCGTGGGCTGCAACACGGACGGCGGGGTCGGCCCCGACGGGGGCGCCGAGCGGAGCGTCAAGAAGATCACGGCGGGTGCTCCCACGCCGCTGCCTACGTCGCTCGGGCGGCTCAAGCTCCTCGAAGCGCGCGACGAGGTGGTGTCGACCCCCGGCCAGGCCGACTGCCAGGGCGTCCGCCGCTCCAAGCTGGCCCGCGTCCGGTGGACGCCCGATCCCTCGCTGGCCCCGTTCGGCCCCATGCTCCTCGTCACGAAGAACGGCGCTCCCGACTTCTACGCGGGCAACAACGGCTCGGGCAACGACTCGCTGAAGGTGGAGCTCGGGTCCGGCACGAGCCCGCTCGAGTTCGACGTGAAGCTCAGGTGCCTCGCGCTCACCCAGCAGGTCGTACTCTCGGGCGGCGTGTTCGGCGCGCCGGCGCTCCCGCCGATCGAGGTCGACGTGCCCGCCTGCATCACGTCGCCGGGCGATCCGGGGCCCCCGGCCGACGAGGGCGGCTGCGCCGTCGCGGGCCCCGCGGGGTCCCGCCCGGCGCTCGCGGCCGCCG
>CAZHGG010000099.1:0-11137 GCA_964531755.1 uncultured Polyangiaceae bacterium | reverse complement strand
GCGAGCGCGGCGAGGCCGACGGCGGCGAGGGCGAGGGCGGGTCGCACGACCCCACTCTACCCAATCACGCCGACGCGCGCCCGGGCACCCACGACGCGCGGCCTCGCCAGCCGGCCGCGCGCAGCGTGGTCGACGCTTCGACGGGCTCCCGCGCGGACGTCAGCGGGCGGCGCTCGAGCGCTCGGCCGCCGGGTCCCGCGACGAGATGAGGCGCCGAGACCACCTCGAACCTCGCGATACTTAGAAGGTTTTCGCCGCCGCGATCATCCACGTCCAAGCCGTTGAATCACGTGCGCTGTTCGGTATTCTGGGTTGATGCGCAATTTGCGAAATATCCTTGTCGGTGGCTGGACAGCGCTTGGGCTGGTCGTCTTTGGCTGTTCGAGCGCTTCGACCGAAGCGCCGGCGGCGGACGCAGGGCCGGATTCCCAGACCGCCGCCGACGCCGCGCCGAGCGACGCGAGCACACCGGACACCGCCACGAAGGACGCGACCGCGGACGCTCCCGCCGACGCGCCTGTGGACGCTCCCGCCGACGCGCCGAAGGACGCGCCAGCCTCGTGCGGCGGGGTCGCGGCGAAGGGGATGGTGGCGAGCTTCTTCACGCCCCAGGGACAGCCGTCGCTCCCGATCACGATCGAATGGGACGGGTGCCCGCAGACGGCGAGCGCCGTGGCCGCGTCGCCGTTCCCGACGTGGACGCTCGACGTCGGATCGGGGGAGAGCTACTTCCGCACGAAAGGCGCTGGGTTCTACACGACGAACAGCCAAAACGTCGCCGGGGCCATCACCGCCCTCGTCCCGAGCGCGTTCCTCTATCTCGTCAAGACGCTGCCCGTCTTCGACGCCGCGAAGGGCCACGTCATCGTGTCGCTCAACTCGGTGAAGGCCTCGTGTGCGGGCGCGACGAAGGAGGGGTCGACGGTGGCCGCGCCCGGCCACCCCGAGGCCGTCATCACGTACCTCGACAAGACCGGCGCGGACATCGGCGGCGCAGGGATGAACATCGACGCGCTCGCGCTCATCTCGAACCTCGACCCAGCGGTGAGCCCCACCCTGAAGCCGACCATCGCCGTCGCCGGCGGGCCGTGCACGATGAAGACGCTCTTCTTCACGAACACGGCCGCGGTGGTCGCGAACACCGTCACGATCTTCCAGGCCGAGGCGGAGTGACCTGAAGCCCTCGTAGCGAGCGAGCGGCGCGTTGGCCCCCACGCCACCTGTCGAGCGCACCGCCCTCCCTCGGGCCCGGGACGCGCGCGCCGCGTGGCCGCGCACCTCGCGCGAGAGATGATTGGCCAACAGCGCGAGTTCCGGGCAGAGGTCCCGGCGGAGGTCGGGCACGAGGGGCTCGCGAGCAAGAAGGGATGACCGAGCGAGACTCGTTGAAGAGCGTTCAAGTCGACGGCGTCCGGATCGCGTATCTCGAGGCTGGCGAGGGCGCGCCGCTGCTCTTGCTGCATGGTTATCCCCAGAGTCACCGCACGTGGAGGAAACAGCTCCCAGAGCTGTCCAAGCACCGCCGCGTCTTCGCCCCGGACTGGCCGGGCTGGGGAGCCTCCGAGCGCGCTCCGGCCAAGTCGACGGCCTATGCCGAGGAGGTGCGGCGACTCGTCGAGCTCGTCGACGCCCTGGGGCTCGGCACGTTCGATCTGTTTGGCCACGACTACGGAGGGTTGCTCTCGCTCGGTCTGCTGGCGCGGCACCCCGAGCGGGTGTCTCGCTTCGCCATCCTCAACAGCAAGGCCCACCTCACCTTCGCGCAGCCTTACTACGCGCTGCTCCGCGCGGTCGAGCGGGTGTGCCGGAGCGAGAGCCCGACATGGCGCGCGCTCCTTCGCCGCGTCCCGTGGGCATGGATCCACGCCAAGATGCTCGCGAAGTTCGTGGCGCTCGGGTGCTTCGACGCTGCGCTGCTCCAGGAATACGTCGGCTGGATGGCTACGGAGGAAGGCGTCGAGTGGTTTCTGGCATTCTACGCGGGGTACGAAGCCGCGAGCCGCCACGAGCTGCTCCCGACGCTCTCGCGCATTCGCTGTCCGACGGCCGTCATCTGGGGTGATCGAGACAGCTATTTTCCATGGCACATCGCAGAAGCGCTCGCGCGCGAGATCCCCGGCGCGACGCTCACGCGCATCGAGGGAGCGGAGCACTACGTCATGGAGGAACGCCCACGAGAGACCCTCGACGCGCTCTTGGGGCTCCTCGCGCGACCCGCCGGCGATCGACCAGCGGCGGGCTGAGGGCTCGCGGGGAGCGACGCGCGGCTAGAGCTGCTGCCCGAGGCAGAACGTGAGCGGCGCGCGCGCGTCACCCGGGATCGGCACGTGCCCGGCGTTCGGGACCTCGACGTAGCTGACGGAGTGGCCGGCTTGCTTGAGCGCCGCGCTCGTGGCGGCCGCGTTCGCGGCGGCGGGGTCGCGCGAGCCGATCTGGAGCGCGAAGGGGAGCTTGCGCGCCATCTGGCCGATGCGACCGCCTCCACCGAAGGGGTTCGCGGCGGCGATGACCGCAGAGCACGAGAGCGCCGCGGAGGCCTCGAGCGCCCAACGAAACGAGGCGTAGCCGCCCTGCGAGTAGCCGTAGACGACGATCTTCTTGGTGTCGATCGCCCCCGTCGCGAGGAGGCGCGTGCGCAGCTCGTCGAAGAGCGGGAGATCGATGCTCCCCTCGCCCGCGCTGCGGTACCCGTCCCACGAGACGTCCGGGATGGTCTGCCCGCCGAAGGTGATCGTCTGCCGCACGCCCTGCGGCGCGACGAGCACGAAGCCGTCGGCGTCCGAAGCGGCGAGGAGCCCCGAGGTCTTGACGAAGTTCTGCGCCGTGTCGCCGTTGCCGTGGAGGGCGAGCACGAGCGGGATCGGGCGCGCTCCGACCGAGGCGGGCGCGTGCACGAGCGCCGTGCGCGCCTTCCCCGCGACCGTGAGCGACAGGGTCTGATCGCCGGGGCGGAGCGTGGTCACCACGGCCGCGTCGAGCGCGGCGCCGTCGGCGGCGGTCTGGCCACCTCCGTCGAGCGAGGGCGCAGCGCCGTCGCCTCCGCCGGCGGGCGCGGTGGGCGGGGAGGTGCCGGCGGGACCGGGCGTGAGCCCCGCGCCGGCGGGGTCCTCGCTCGAGCAGGCGACCGCGCCGAGGACGAGAAAGAGACCGAGCGGCCAGCGCATGCGCGGCAGTGTATCCCGTCCGCGCGGGAAGTCCTGTGGCGCGCGGCGCCGGTGCTACCGTTGCGGGATGGCGAACCTCGCCCCCGCGGCACGAGCCAAGGCCGTTCCGTCCCTCCCTCCCCTCGCCTCTCGCGTGGGCATCGCCGCGCTCGTCGCGCTGGGCCTCGCGGCCTGCGGAGCGCCCTCCACTCCGCCGCTGCGGGGCCCGTCCGCCGAGGAGGCCTTCGGCGGCATGCAGTGCGACGCAGTGCGCCCGCAGACCGAGCCCGACCTCATGGCGTGGGATCCGGGATCGCGGCTCAAGCTCGCGAAGCTCCGCGACGAGGGCGTGGTCGCCGTGCGCTACCAGGTGCGGGGCTGCAACGTGGAGCTCGAGGTGCTCCCGTGCGTGGCCGGCGATTCCTCGAGCTACGCCTTCAAGCCCTACCGCGCCAACGAGCACAAGGTCGCCCATGACGCACGCGAGCTCTACGCGCAGCTCCCGGTGGGAGCGGCGCGCCTCGCGGCGAACGTCAAGGGCAACCGGGCGCTCCGGACGGACTACATGCTCGCGGGCGTATACGGGCTCCCCACGGGGACGTCGATCAAGACCACCGAGCTCCGCGGGCCGCGCGAAGCGTGCAGCCGCGCCACCCACGTGGTGAGCGCCGTGTACGTGGGCGCGTTCGCGATGGGGGCCGGCGAGTCGCGCGCGATCGAGGCGAGCGCGGGCCTGCTCGGGCTCGGCGGGGGAGCCGGCCGCCGCGAGGACGTCGAGTCGCTGGGGGAAGAGGGGAGCGCAGAGGCGTGCCAGGTCTCCCAGGCGGAGGCGAAGGCCGACGCCCGGTGCGCGGTCCCGCTCCGGATCGGCCTGCTGCCCCTCGAGCGCGTCGCGGAGGGGACGGCGCCCGCGCCGTCGGCCGCGCCGGCGGCGGCGGGGGGCAGCGGCGAGCTCGCGGCGATCCTCGTCGGCAAGTGGGTGAGCCACAGCGCCGTCTACGAGTTCCACGAGAACCTCACCTTCACCCTGGTCGAGGCCGAGGGGTGCCGGAGCAGCGGCCGCTACCGCGTCCAGGGCAGGAGGCTCGTCTGCGCCTCTACCGGGGCGAGGGCGGCGTCGCGCAGGACTGGGCGGGCGGCCTCGGGTACATGAAGCGCGCGTGCGACCTAAGCTCCGCCTCGGGCTGCCACTCGTATGCGGTCGGCCTGATCGAGGGCACACACGTCGGCCGGGACGTGCCACGGGGACGCGACCTCATGCGGCGCACGTGCCGCGAGGGGTACGCCCCTGCGTGCCGTGAGGCCTGCGGGTGGGACAAGGAGGTCTGCGTCGAGCTGTGCCGGAGGGACCCGAAGGAGACCGCGGCGTGCGCGGCGGCGAAGCAGTGAAGCAGCGCCCTCGCGCTTCTTGGCGTCGCCGCCGCGATCGCGCTTCACCGAAACCCGCTTGAGACGCCTTCGATCTTCGGCAGTCGTGCCGCGACGATCTGCGCTGAGTGGTTCGTGACTCACGAGGCGACCCGCGCGCGCGGCGCCCTCGCGCGACGTGGGGACCGAGCTCTTCCGGCTCATGCCCCGAAGATCGCGTCACTTTTCGGATCCAGGAGGCCGCTCGCCTCGCCGCTCCAGCGCCACGTCGACACGCCGAACTAGTCTCTCGGCGAGAGAGCGTGCAAGATCGCCGGATGGGGCTCGTGGGGAAGACGCTCGGCGGGCGCTTTCGCGTGGAAGCGCTGGTTCACGAGGGACGGCTGCGCGCCGTCTTCCGGGCGATGGATCTCGAGACCGACCTCCCCGCCGCCGTCACGTGCCTGCACCTCCCCGACTCGCTCGACCCGGCGCTCGCCGCGCCCATCGCGGACGCGTTCGAGGCGGGTTGCCGGCTGCACCGCACCATCTCGCTCGCGACCCCGCACGTCCCCGACGTGCTCGCCTGCGGGCCGCGCACGCCCGAGGCGGACCCGCGCGGCCTCGGCGCGTCGTACCTCGCGTGTTCATGGCTCGACGGCGAGCCGCTGGCGGCGGACCTCGCGCGCAGACGCGAAGAGAAGTGCGCCGGCCGGAGCGTGGTGGAGGCGCTCGACCTCCTCGAGGGCGCGGCGAGCGGGCTCGCCGCGGCCAACGCGCGCGGCATCGCGCACCTCTCGGTGAGGCCAGGGGCGATCTTCCTCACGAAGGGCGCGGGGGGGACGAGCTCGCGCTTGCTCGATCTCGGTCTCGCGCGCGCGCTGGACGACGCCGAGCTCACGGTGCAGGGAGCGACCGCCGCCCGGGCTCGCTACGAGGCGCCCGAGCAGCGGCACCGCATCTTGGGCGAGCCAGGCCCCGCGACGGACGTGTACGCGCTCGCGCTGGTGCTCCTGGAGGTGCTCTCGGACCGTCCCTTCCTCGCGGCGACCGACCCGCTCGACTCCGGTCATCGACCGTCGCCGTGGACCCACGGTCTGCGCCTCGCCGGCGCGATCGAGCGGGTCCTCGACCGCGCGCTCGCCCTCAATCCGAAGCGGCGGTATCCGGACGTCGGCGCGTTCTGGTCCGCGGCGCGCAACGCCGTCGCCGCGAGCAAGGTCTTCCACCTCCGCCCCGGCGTGACCTCGGCGCGCGAGCGCTCCGGCCTCGCCGATCGGCTCCGTTCGTGGGGCCGAGAGCGGCGCGTCGCGGGGGTCGACCCGAGCGCGAGGGCGGGAGCGGCGAGAGCGTCCGCGAGCGTGCTCGGCACCGTGCGCAAGTCGTCGAAACCTCCGACGCTCGGGGCCTCACGCCCTCCCCAGTACTCGCTCGACGAGAGCGGCTCGCTGCGCCCGGCGACGCTCTCGCGCCGGCCGACCGATCCGCAGCGCCTCGGCGCCTGGTCGAGCCCGCCGCTCACGATCCCGCAGGGCCCCCCGCTCCCGTACTTCGGGGAGGAGCTGGAGCGTTTCCAGAGCGAGTTCCCGTTGGGTGTCGGTCGTGGTCCCTTCTGGTCCGCCGCGGACTCGTCCATCCCGCCAAGGGAGGACCTCGACGAGCCCTCGTCGCCCACTCTCGGGCCCACGGTACCGCTCGACGAGCTCGACGAGCTCGCGGTGCCGGGCTCGCTCCACCCACCCCCGCCGAGCTCACGTGCTTCGATCGCCGACGCGCTGTCGTCCCCCCCACCGAGCGTCGACTCGACCCCCGACCTCCTCGAAGACGAGCCTGGTCGCGACCCCTCGAGGGACCCGCTCACCGCCTTCTCTCCGGCCGGGCCCTCCGCATCCCCGCCGCCGCACTCGTCGGGCGTTCGCGCGCGCCACGGCCTCGCCTTCGTAGGCTTGCTCGGCGCCGTGGCCATCGCGGCCATCACGGTCGGCTCGCGCCCCCGACCGAGCGTCACCGCGCAGCAGGCCCCCGCGTTCGGCCCCCCGCCGTTCGATCCGGTGGTCGCCGCCCACGCCTTGGAGCGCGCCTCGGCGCACCTCGCCGAGTGCTCCCGCGCCGAAGGTCCTCACGGGAAGGCCGAGGTGGTCGTGGAGCTCGGCCCGGACGGTCACGTCGCGAAGGTGGTGCTCGGCGCGCCCTTCCGGGGCACCCCTGTCGGCGAGTGCATCGGCCACCAGGTGGAGCAAGCCGACATGGGCGCCTTCGAGGGAGCTCCGCGGATGGTGCTCCACCGCGTCGAGATCCCGACGCCCGCGCGCTGAACCGATCGAACCATGTGCCGGCGGAGTGCCCGCGATCCCGAGGCCGAGCACGTTCGTCCGGGGGGCCACGGCGCTCGGCGTGAGGACTGCTCGACGCTCGCCTTCAGTCGAACCAGAGGTGGAGCAGCTTGGTCAGCTTGACGCCCTTCCACACGTCCGCCGCCTCGAACGACGGGCGCGCGAACATGGCCTCCGCGTAGCGCAGCACGGCGGGCCGCCGCGCGAGCTCATCGCCCAGGCGGATCATGCGCAGCCGCGCGAGGAAGACCGTCCAGACCACGTCTGCAGGGCCGTACCCGGAGGGCACGAGCGTCTCACGCCCGTCCGAGAGCGCGCGCTCGAGGGCGTCGAGGTGGTCACGAGCCTGGCCGAGCCGCTCGGTCCACAGCGCGGCCACCTTGCCCGGGTCGAACACGCGCACGCGCTCCGCGAACACCTCTGCGCGCCGAGCGTAGGGCTCCGCGAGGTCGGGGTGCTCGGCGGCGAGCGCCCGGAAGCGCGCCTCGTTCTTGCCGAGGGTGCGCGGGATCATCGAGCGCGCGACGGGGTTCCACGACACGAGCCGGCCGAAGGTCAGCTCGTCGATGAGGAACGAGTAGTGGCGCTCCACCCAGGTCTTCGCCTCGCCCTCCGCCACGCCGAGCGAGAGCTCGACGATGTCACGGCTCTCGATGAGCGTCCGCCCCGGCAACACGAGCGTGGGGACCGTCATGTTGGGGTTGAGGCGGACGTAGTCCGGCTCCATGTTCTGGCGGCGACGGTGGATGTCGATGGGGTGCGACGTATAGGCGACGTTGCCCTCGTGCAGCGCGAGCCGCGCGATCTGCGAGTAGTACGAGGGCGGCGCGTGAAAGAGGTCGGGCGGATCGGGAGAGCTCACGCCGCGAATGTACCACCGCGCGGGCTCATCGATCCGCCGTGCAGCTTACGTCGGCGGCGCGGCCTCCGCCGGCCACGCCGGCGCGCGCGCCATCGAGCCGTCGTGGGCCTTGCCCATGAGCGCGAGCGACAGCGCGCCGCCCACGCCGACGAGGAACATGTCCCACTGGGCGTCCCACACGTCGCCCTGGCTGCCGAGGAACGCCTGGCCCAGATCGCTGGCCACGAGCAGCGTGGTCCACCACTCGAGCAGCTCCCAGAAGGCGCCGAACGCGAACACCACGCACCACGCGAGGAACGCGAGCCAGCCGCCGCGGACGAGCGGCGTGTGCCGGAGCAGCACCTCGCGCGTGAGGAGCGCGGGGAAGAAGCCGAGCGCCAGGTGGCCGATGCGGTCGTAGTGGTTGCGCGACAGATGAAACGCCACCCGCGCCCACTCGCCGAGCGGGGTCTTCGCGTACGAGTAGAACCCGCCGTACACGAGCACGAGCACGTGGAGGAACGTGCCCACGTAGACGACGTGCGACAGCGGCCGGCGGCGGTACGTCGCCACCATGTACGCCACGAGCAAGAGCCCCGGCACCACCTCGAGCGCCCAGTTCTGGCGCCCCGCCGGCGGCGCGTACGCCGTGGCCGCACAGATCGCCCCGAGCGCGACCAGGAGGCCGAGCGGGAGGCGACGGTGGGCGGCGGCCTCCAGGCGGGCTAGCCCTTCTTCTTCTGCACGAACGCGGCGATGCGCGCGATGGAGTCGAGGTTCTCGGGGAGCAGCTCGGCGTCGTCGACCTTGATCCCGTAGGCCTCCTCGAGGTGGGCCACGACCTCGAGCACGCCCGTGGAGTCGATGACGCCCTTGTCGAGGAGCGAGGCGTCGTCCGCGAGGCCCGCCGCGTCGGCCACGTAGAAGTTCTTCACGATGAACTGGCGGACTTCGTCCTGAATGCTCATGGGTCTCTCTTCCCTCACGCCGGCGCTGCGCCGGCACTTGCGCCACTGAAAACGGGCTCGATAGTCTCAGGTTCGCCCGGAGAGAACAAGCGGGGAAGCCGCGCGGCCGACGGCGCGGCCTGTCCAGCAAGGCCGGACAGGCCTTCGCTCTTGTCGCCGGGGCACGCGTCGGGCGAGCGACCGTGGGACACGTCGTCAGGCGAGGCGGTCGATCACGGTCTTGATGGGCACCTCGCGGGGCGCCGCGGGGCGCGCCAGGATGTGCTCGTGCACGAGCTGGGTCGAGAGCATGCCCACGACCGCCATGTTGTCGGCGTTCGAGAATTGCCCGCTCGCCGCCCGCGCGAGGCACTTCTTCCAGAGGGTCTGCGAGGCGGGCACGGAGAACACGCCCGCCTCGGCGATCGACGCCTCGCTCATGAGGGCCGCGGCCCACTCCGGCGGGGCGCCGGCCTCGTCGACGAAAGAGAGCGCGTCGGGCGCGCGGTACGGCTGCTTCTTCCGGGCGAGGATGTCGGCGGGCACGAGATCGCGGCTCGCGCGCTTCAAGATGTGCTTCTCGTCCAGGACCCGAAGCTTGTAGTGTGCAGGCAGTGAGTCGGCGAGGGCGATGACGTCTTTGTCGAGGAACGGGAAGCGCCCCTCCACCGAGTTTCCCATGAGCATGCGATCGCCCTGCGACGACAGCAGGTAGCCGGTGAGCAGCGTGCGGATCTCCAGGTACTGGTCTTGGGCCAGGGTGGACCAGCCCTTGAACGCGGGCGGGAGCGTGCCGAGCAGCTCGGCGGCGACGTCGCGCGCGCCGACCTCGGCCTGGACCCCGGCCGAGAAGAGGCGCTTGAGCGCGCCGGTGGATCGCCAGCGCGCCTCGTGGGCGAAGCCCGGCAGGCCGGCCCCCTCGAGGTTCTTTCCGAAGAACTGCACCGCCATGGCCTTCTGCGCCACGGGCGAGCGCGCGAGGTACGGGTAGAGCCGGTCGAGCAGCAGCGGGCGCAGCTTCGACCCGGGCTGCTTGGCCCAGAAGCGCCGCACCTTGCCCTCCCGGAACAGATCGTAGCCGGCGAACATCTCGTCGGCGCCCTCGCCGGTGAGCACGACCTTGATGCCGGCCTCGTGCACGAGGCGCGAGAGCAGGAAGAGCGGCGCGGGCGCGGTGCGGAGGACGGGGCGCTCGGCGTAGCGGATCACGTCGGGGAAGACCCGCGCGATGTCGCCCCGCTTGACGACGATGGAGTGGTGCTCGGTGCCGAGGCGCTCGGCCATTTGGCGCTGGTATTGCGTCTCGTCGTACTCCGCGTCTTCGAAGCCGACCGAGAACGTGGAGAACTTCTCGCCCTTCGCGCGGAGGCCGAGCGCGGCGACGAACGAGCTGTCGAGCCCGCCGGAGAGGTAGCTGCCGACCTGCACGTCGGCGCGCAACATGCGGAGCGCGGTGGCCTTCTCCAGCGCGTCGCGGACGGCGACGGTCGCGTCCTCCAGCGACCCCTTGAAGGCGTTGGTGCCGTCGGGCTCGGCGTAGCAGGCCTCCCAATACGGGTGCTCGCTCATCTCGCCGGACTTCGTGTACGTGCGCACCCAGCCGGCGCGGAGCTCCTCCACCCCGCGGAACACGCTCTGGGGCGGCACGATGCTCCAGAAGGTAAAGGTCTGCTCTATTCCGATGGGATCGAACGCCCGGGGGATGCTCGCGTCGGCCGCGAAGATGGCCTTCACCTCGCTGCCGAAGAACACCCGGCCCTCGTGCTCGCAGATGTAGAGCGGGCGCACCCCCACGCGGTCGCGGGTGAGCACGAGCTTCTGCTGCCTCTCGTCCCACAGCGCCACCGCCCACTGGCCGTTCATGCGGGCGAAGGCGTCGTCCCCCCAGGCCTCGTAGGCGTGGACGATGACCTCGGTGTCGCTCTTCGTGTGGAAGGTGTGGCCGAGCGCCTCGAGCTCGGCGCGGAGCTCCACGTAGTTGAAGATCTCGCCGTTGAAGGCGATCCACAGCGTGCCGTCCTCGTTGGAGAGGGGCTGCTGGCCGGTGGAGAGATCGATGATGGAGAGGCGCGCGTGCGCGAGGCCGCAGCGCGCGTCACGGTAGACGCCGAACTCGTCGGGCCCGCGGTGGTGCATCGCCCCGCACATGCGCGCGAGCTCCTCCCGCGTCGGCGTCTGCGCCTTGCCTGGAGTGCGCGCGAAAATTCCTGCAATCCCACACATGGTGTCTCTCCCCGCGGGCCTCGCCGTGGCGGCCAAGCGCCCGCCGATGCTACCGGAAGCGCGGGCCAAATCGGCGGTTCTTGATCGTCGATCGTGCGCCTCGAGCTAGGTGCCCGCGGCGCCGCCCAGCACCCAGCGCCCCGCCCGGCCGGCGGTCGTGAGCAGCTCGGCGATGGCGAGCAGGTCGGCGAGGTCGCCCCCGGGGCGGCCTTGGGCCTCCAGCGCCAGCGCGCCCGCCTCGAGCGCGCCGGTGGAGTGCAGCGCCTCGCCGAGCGCGAGCGCGGTCGCCGGGTCGGTCACGCC
>CAZHGG010000098.1:0-11192 GCA_964531755.1 uncultured Polyangiaceae bacterium | reverse complement strand
GCCGGCGTGGCCGCGGGCCTCGTCGCCGCCTTCGCGGCCGCGTTCGCCGCGTGCGGGGGCGATCCCATCTACACCTACCAGGGCCAGCGCTTCGACCCCGCGAAGGGCTGCCTCGACCGACCGACCGCGCTCGACGTGGTCGAGGGGCCCACCGAGCCCCGCGAGTGCCCGGCCGTGTGCCTCGTGCAGACGCCCGCGAGCGGGGCGCGCACCGCGTACGTGGCCTTCACGTGCGCGCCGTACCCGCCCGAGTTCGACGCCACCGGCACCGACCCGCTCTGCGCGCCCGCGCTCGCCGCCGCCGCACGCCGGGACGGGTGCCTGCCCGAGGGAGGCGCGCCCGACGCGCTCGTCCCCGACGCGCTCGTTCCGGACGCCAACCTCCCCGACGCGCTCGTGCCCGACGCGGGCGCGCCCGACGCGAGCGTGGACGCGGCGGTCGAGGCCAGCGCCGACGCCCCCCAAGACTGAGCGGGGCCCCGTCAGCTCGCGTCGAGCACGTCGGCGACGGCCATCAGGGTGGTCATGTCGTCCGCGCCGGTGGGCAGATCCGGCAGCGCGATGGCCGTGGCGCCCTCGCCCGCGCGCACCTCGAGATCGCGCAGCAGGGCGAGGTCGCGCCCGGCGAGCTCGAGCTCCACCGCCGCGGCGGACTGCAGCTTCGCGATGGCGCTCCGGAGCGTGGCGCTCGGGCTCGGGCCGCCGAGGGAGCTGTCGGGCATGGCCTTGCGGCCGTTCAGGGCTCGGCTGCGGTTCAGCACGAAGCCGCGGAAGGGCAGGGAGAGCTCTCGCGCCTTGTCCTGGAAATAGTGGGCCTCGGTGAGGGTGGTGGGCGTGGGCGAGGTCACGAGCAGGAAGGCGACGCTCGGCCCGCTGAGGAAGTCGCGCATCGTGTTCACCTCGACGTTCAGCACCTGGAAGAGGGCGGAGAACGTCGAGAGGAAGGTGGTGAACTCGCCCGCGAACTCCTCGCCGAACACGGCGCTCATGACCTTGTGGATCACCTTCGAGGCGGCGCGCGCGACGAAGCCGTCGGAGCTCGGGAGGAACGCGGCGATGGCCCGCGAGTCGACGAGGCGCGAGAGGCGCTTCGGGGCCTCGAGGAAGTCGAGCGCGTGCCGCGACGGCGGCGTGTCGAGCACCACCAGATCGTAGCGGCCCTCGTTCACCAGGCGGTAGAGCGCCTCCATCGCGGTGTACTCGTGCATGCCCGCGACCATCGTGCTCACGTGTTTGTAAATGCGGTTGTCGAGCACCTTCTCCGCCTCTTCGGGCGACTTGGTGAGCCGGCGCACCGAGGAGTCGGCGACGAGCTTGTGGTCGAGCATCCACGCGTCGAGCCCGCCCGGCGCCGCGATCCCCGCGACCTTCGCGCGGTCCGCTGGGAGGGCCACCGGCTCCGGCGGGTTGCGCTCGACCCCGAGCGTCTCCGCGAGGCGCTTCGAGGGGTCGATGGTGAGCACGAGCACGCGCCGGCCCGCGCGCGCCGCGGCGAGCGAGAGGGCCGCGGCCGTGGTGGTCTTGCCCACGCCGCCCGCGCCGCAGCACACGACGACCTTGTGCGTGCGGAGGATCTCGGAGACGCGCGGAGTCGCGGGGGTGTTGCGGTGGCTGCCGGAGGGGCCGCCGGAGGGGCCGCCGGAGCTGCTGGAGGGGCTCATGGGGCTCCGTCGCGGCGCGGCGCCTGCGGTGCGTTCGGAGGGAGCCGCCAGGCGTGCTCCGTCGCGTCGGTGAGGGCGGCCACGACGTGCGCGTGCGGCACCTCCGGCAGCACGTAGATGGGGGCGTCGGTGCTCGCGCGGAGGCGCGTGGTCTCGCGGTGCGCGAGCCCGGGGCGGTGGAAGGTCTCGGCGCCGAGGACGTCGTGCTCGGCGAGCAACGGCGCGAGCGCCGCGCGCTCCTCCGGGGTGTACGCGTCCACCGGGAACCGGTTCAGGAACACGCCGCCGATGGGCATCTCGGTGCGGCGCAGCCCTCCGAGCAGCTCGAGGCACTCGCTCACCGGCAAGGTCTCCGGGAGGGTGACCACCCACGCGGCGGACTGCTCGGGATCGTTCAGGTACCCCTTGCCCTCGCGGAGCGCGTCGGCGATGGGACCGCCCGGCACGAGGCGGAGCAGCAGGTCGGGCAGGCCCGTGAGCGACAGCGCGTGCCCGGTCGCGGGCATGTCGACGATCACGACCTCGTGCTCGTGCCCGCCGTCGGCGTGGCTGAGGCGCAAGAGCGCGAGCAGCTGGAAGAAGATACCCATCTCGCGGAACGACGGCCCCGCGGAGAGGAGCCGCCGGATGGCGTCGGAGCCAAGGGCGGCGCGCGCGAGGGTCGACGAGCGCAGCACCTGCCGGAGGAACAGGTCTTGGCCCGTGCGCGCGAGGAGCACCACGCCGCGGATGCCGGGCACGAGCTCCTCCGGCTCGACGGGGAGCCTGTCGCGCCCGAAGTAGCGCGCCAGCGGCGAGTAGTCCTCCGGATCGTCGCCGAGCTCCGCGACGAGCACCCGGCGCCCGCGGCGTTGGGCGATGTGCGCGAGGGCGGCGGTGACGATCGACCGGCCCACGCCGCCCTTGCCAGTGAGGAGGAGGATCCGTTTGTTCTCGAGCGCGTCCAACGGAGCCGAGGCTACCACCCTCCCCGGGGGCGCGGCGGTGCGAATTGGCGCCGTGGGAGGCGCAGGTGGCGCGGTGGCGCGGGCGCGCGCGTGGGTTTACGAATCTTTGCGCGCGGCCCGGCGGACGGGGCCGCGCGCCGGGTCCACGCTGGAGGGGTGAGCCTCGCGACCCGCGATGAACCCAGCTATCGTGCCGAGCCGATGCTGCGGCTCCTCCTCGTGGACGACGATCAAGATTTGGCGCGCCTCCTCGGCGAGTACTTCGCGAAGAACCAGGCCGAGCTCGCGCACGTGCCGACCGGCGAGCTCGGCCTCGCGCGGGCGCTGGAGGGCACCTACGACGCCGTGCTCCTCGACGTCATGCTCCCCGGCATCGACGGCTTCGAGGTGTGCCGTCGACTGCGCGAGCGCTCGGACGTCCCGGTGGTCATGCTCACCGCGCGCGGCGACGACAACGACCGCATCGGCGGGCTCGAGCTCGGCGCCGACGACTACGTCCCGAAGCCGTTCAACCCGCGCGAGCTCATGGCGCGGGTGCGCGCGGTCGTGAGGCGCGCGAAGAAGCCGGAGGCGGGGCGCGACCGCCTCGAGCTCGGCGACCTCGTCGTCGACGTCCACGGCCACGAGGTCTTCCTGGCGGGCAAGCCCGTGCAGCTCACGTCGTTCGAGCTGCGGCTGCTCACCGCGCTCGCGCGGCGCGCCGGCGAGACCATCGCGCGCGAGGAGCTCGCCACGCAGCTCAAGGGCGGCACCTACGACCCCGCGGTGGATCGCTCGCTCGACGTGCACATCAGCCACCTGCGCCAAAAACTCGAGAAAGATCCGAGAGATCCACGCCTCATTCGCACCGTGCGGGGCATCGGATACCTCCTCGTGAGGCCGAGTTGAGGGCGGGGCGCTGCGGTCCGCGCCGTCGAGGCTGGAGCGCGCGCCTGAAGACCCGCCTGTTGCTCTGGTTTCTCGCCGCCATCGTGCTCGCGTTCGGCGTGAGCTCGCTCACCCTCGGCCTCACCCGGCCCGACAGCGAGGGCACGGCGACGCAGGTCGTGGCGAGGCGCGTGCAGCTCCGCCTCGCGAAGGAGTGGGGCGACGCGGCCGCGTGCGAGCGCTACGTGCGCGAGCTGCGTGACGCCACGGGGCTCGATTTCAGGCTCGAGCGCGATCCGCAGGTGCTGCCCCGACGCTCGCGCCGGCACCGCGGCGCGCCGGGCATGGTCTTCGACGACGGGGTCGCCTACGTGCCCATCGTGCGCGACGGCGAGGTCGTCGGCGCGCTCGCGCTGCGCTCGTCGGCGGGCGCGCCCGGCCCGCTCCGCTTGGTGCTCGGGCTCCTCGCGGGCGGCCTCGTGCTGAGCGCCGTGGCGCGGAAGGTGGCGAAGCGCATCTCTCGTCCGCTCGAGCAGGTGGCGCAGGCGGCCGAGCGCTTCGGCAATGGCGAGCTCTCCGCCCGCACCGGCCTCGACCCCGGCGCCCGCTCGAGCGAGCACATCGCCGACGAGGTCCGCGAGGTGGCCTACACCTTCGACGAGATGGCCGAGCGCATCGAGCGCGTCGTGCGCGATCAGCGCGAGCTGCTCGGCGCCATCAGCCACGAGCTCCGCTCCCCGCTCGGGCGCGCGCGCGTGGGCCTCGAGCTCGTCGCCGAGGACGTCAGCCCCGAGGCGCGCAAGACCCTCGAGGGCATCGATCGCGAGCTCTCCGAGGTCGACCTCATCCTCGGTGATCTCCTCGCGGCCGCGCGCGCTGGGCTCTCGGACGTGCGCCTCGAGCAGGTGGCGCTCCTGCCGTGGCTCCGCGGCCGGCTCGCCGCGCTCTCACGGCCCGATCTCCCGCCGCTCGAGCTCGACGCCGGCGCGCTCGAGGGCCGCGACGCCGGCGAGCTCACCCTCGCGTGCGATCAGGCGCTGCTCGGCCGCGCGCTCTCGAACCTGGTGAACAACGCGGCGCTGCACGGGCACGATCCGCGCGCGCCCATCACCGTCGCGGTCGAGCGCGACGGCGCCGAGGTCCGCCTCCTCGTGCGCGACCGTGGGCCCGGCATCGCGACCGAGCTCCTGCCCCGCGTGTTCGAGCCGTTCGTGAAGGGCGACAAAGCCCGCACGCCCGGCAAGACCGGGGGCTCGGGCCTGGGGCTCGCGCTCGTGCTCCGCATCGCCGAGGCGCACGGCGGCCGCGCCTTCGCCGAGAACCACGTCGACGGGCAGGGCGCGGTCGACGGCGCGATCGTGGGCCTCGCGCTGCCGCTCCGCGCCTGACGGCCCGCGTAACTTGGCCCGGCCCGGCGCCCAAACCTAGCCTGCCTCCCATGCGGGCGTTCGTCCGAGGCTTCGGGTGGTTCATCGCCTCGCTCCTCATCGCGGGGCTCGTGCTGCGCGCCACCGTCTTCGACGTGTGGGCGGTCGCCGAGCGCGGCGAGCCGACCCTCGCGCCGCTCGCGCCGGGGGACGTCGTGCTCGTGCTGCGCGAGTCCAAGGTGGCCCCGGGGAACCTCGCCCGGTGTGGCGGCGGGTCCACCGGCGTGACGCCCTACGCCATTCGCGTGCCCGTCGAGCCCTCCGGGGCCACCGATCGCGACGATCTCCCGAAGCCCGCGACCCTCGTAACGCCTCGAAAGAACCAAGGAAAACGCGCCAGGGCCGTCGCCCCGAGGCCCCCCAAGGCCGCCCCACCCCCTGCCGAGGCGCACGCCGGCCTCCCCGCGCCCGTGACGAATTCGGACGCCACGTGCCGCCGGGTCGTGCTCAGACTGTGGGGCGAGAAGGGGCCCCTCGACCCCGAGCGGCGGCTCACCCTCCTCGAGTGAAGTTTGCTAGCCTCCCCCTGAAGATGTCCTCCGAGCTCGGCGTCACCTGCGGCCAGTGCGACACGTTCTCCTTGCTGGGAGTCCGTGTTTGCCCGCAGTGCGGCAACACGCTGGCGGTCGGTCAGCCCAAGGGCCGCGACGGCGAGCCGCCGATGACCGAGCGCACGCTGACGCCGCTCGAGGCCGCCATCCCCGACGCGGGCGGCGAAGAGGACCCGCCTACCGATCGGGGCGCGCGCCTCTTCGAGGAGCCGCTCAAGCTACGGCGCGGCGACCCCGTCCGGTTTCTCACGCCGGCGGCGGCGAGCCAGACCCACCATTACGGCCGCGCGGACCTGACCGGCGACGCATCGTCTCCAAAGCTCTCCCTCGAGGAACTCATGGACCAAGCAAAGAACTTCGTGTGCCGCTCCTGCTCGACCCCTGTGCCGATGGGGCACAAGTTCTGCGGCCGCTGCGGCGCGGCGGTGCCGCCCGAAATCATGGGCGCCCGCACGCAGTTCTTCGGCCAGCTCCAGACCCCGGGTCGCGCGAAGCTCATCCTCATCCGCGGTGAGGGGGTCGAGGGCCTCAGCTACCACCTGAACGCGGAGAGCCACTCGGTGGGGCGGCGCGGCGAGCTCGTGTTCGCCGACGACCCCTTCGTCTCGCCCAAACACGCCAACTTTTTCTACCGGCAGAGCAAGCTCGTCGTCCGCGACGAGGGCTCGCTCAACGGCGTGTACGTGCGCGTGCGGGGCTCGGTCGAGCTCGTGCCCGGCGATCTGTTCCTCGCCGGCGAGCAGGTGTTCCGCCTCGAGGGGCCACCCGCCGAGACCGACGGCCCCGCCCCCGACGGCACCTATTTCTACTCGTCGCCGAAGCACAGCATCCACTTCCGCGTGACCCAAATCCTGCACGGCGGCGCCGCCGGCGCCACGGTCTGCGCGCGCACTCACACCCTGCAGATCGGCCGCGAGGGCGGCGAGCTGAACTTCCCCGTCGACCTCTACATGAGCAGCAACCACTGCAAGATCGAGGAGAGCGGCGGGCGCTACATCCTGAGCGATCCTTCCAGCCGCAACGGCACGTTCGTCCGCGTGAAGAACGAGCAAGAGCTCGAGCACGGCGACTACGTCTTCATCGGCCGCAAGCTGCTGCGCGTCGAGATCACCGCCGCGTAGCGGACCGCATTACATCGGTTTTATTCGCCCGCGGCGCGCGCCGAGCCCGGCCGCGGCGTGGTACGTTCGCGCGCATGTCCGCGCACCGAATCCCCCGCGAAGGCCGCGAGGCCGAGGCCATCCTCTCCGACCTCGAGGCGTTCCGGAAGGACGACGCCCGCTGGCGCGACGGCAAGGTGTTCAGCCTCGTCTACGACGCGGGCCCCGCGCACGCCGAGCTGCTCAAGCGCGCCCACAACCTCTACTTCTCCGAGAACGGCCTCAACCCGATGGCCTTCAAGAGCCTGCGGAGGATGGAGGCCGAGGTCGTGCGCATGAGCGCCACGATGCTCTCCGGCGGCCCCGAGACCGTGGGCACCATGACCTCGGGCGGCACCGAGTCGATCCTGCTCGCCGTCAAGGCGGCGCGCGAGCGGGCGAAGAAGCACGCGCCCTGGGCGCGGAGCCCGGAGCTGCTCGTCCCCGAGAGCGCGCACGTCGCGTTCGACAAGGCGGCGCACTACTTCGGCCTGAAGCTCCGCCACGCCCCGCTGACCGACGACTTCACCGTGGATGTCGCCGCCGTGCGCGGCATGGTCAACCGCAACACCGTGCTCATCGTGGGCTCGGCGCCGCAGTACCCCCACGGAGTCATCGACCCCATCGGCGAGCTCGCGGCCATCGCGCGCTCGCACGACATCCCGCTGCACGTCGACGCGTGCATCGGAGGCTTCGTGCTGCCGTGGCTCGAGCGGCTCGGCGAGCCCATCCCGCCGTGGGACTTCCGCGTCGAGGGCGTCACGTCGATCTCGGCCGATCTCCACAAGTACGGGTACGCGGCCAAGGGCGCGAGCGTCGTCGTGTACCGCGACATGAGCTACCTGAAGCACCAGTTCTTCGTGACGACCGACTGGCCCGGCGGCATCTACGCGTCGCCGAGCATGCCGGGCACACGGCCCGGGGGCACCATCGCCGCCGCGTGGGCCGCGCTCCACGGCATGGGCGAGGACGGGTACCTCCGCCACGCGGCGCGCACCCTCGAGGCCAAGAAGAAGCTCATCGCGGGGCTCGAGGCCATCCCCGGCCTCGCCGTGCTCGGGCGCCCGCAGTCGACCATCGTGTCGTACATCTCGCTCGACGCGGGCCTCGACATCTACGCGGTCGCCGACGCCCTCGAGGACCGCGGCTGGTCGGTCGACCGCCAGCAGCGCCCGAGCTCCATTCACTGCACCCTCATGTCGCGCCACGCCGACATCATCGACGCCTACGTCGCGGCGGTGGCCGACGCGGTGGCCGAGGTGCGCGCGGACCCGTCTCGGAAGAGCCGGGGCAACGCCGCCATGTACGGGATGATGGCGAAGATCCCCTTCCGCGGCATGGTCCGCAAGGCCGTCGAGAAGGTGATGGAGAACATGTACAGTGCACGCGACGCGGACGTCGACCTCGGGGCCGCCACCTCCGACGGCCCGGTGATGAAGGCGATCAACGAGTACGCGCCGAAGGCCCTCGAGCTGCTCGACACCCTGAAGGCGCGCCTCGGCCGGCGCTGAGCCGCGCCACGCGCGCCTCGCGCGCGCCCCGGGTCACGCCCAGCGAAGCAGCGCCGTCGGGAACGCGCGCGTCGGGAGCGGGCTCGCCGGCGTCACGCGGGCCGACACGCCGTACGCGCCGCTCTCGACCGTGGGGACCTCGCCCACGTAGCGGTGCTGGCGCCCGACGCTCTCGAGGTGCGCCATGCGGACCGTCGCGCCGCGGGGCAGGTCGTGCCCGCCCTCCGTGGGCCCGTGGTAGAGCTCGACCACCACGTCGGCCGGAGAGAGCTCCCCGAGCGCAACGAGCACCTCCACGCGGGCCGGCTCGCCGACCCGCAGCTCGGCCGGCGAGCGCAGCGCCACGTCGAGGATCGCCACGCCCTCCCATCCCGCGCGCACCCGGGCCTTCCAGGCCACGAGCTCGCGCGCGCCCGCGAGGCCGCCCTCGCGGAGCCGCCGTGACGCCGCGATCGACGGCACGTAGAAGCGCTCCGCGTACTCGCGCACCATGCGCGCGGTGTTGAACGAGGGCACGAGGCACGCGATCGCCTGCTTCATGCGGCGGATCCACTCGCGCGGCAGGCGGCTCTGCGGCTCGCGGTCGTAGAAGAGCGGCACCACCTCGCGCTCGAGCAGGTCGTAGAGGATCTCGGCCTCGCGGTCGTCGCCGTCGCCGTCCTCGAACTCCTCGCCCTGGCCGATGGCCCAGCCGACCTCGCGCCCGTGCTCCTCGTAGGCCTCGGCCCACCAGCCGTCGAGGACGCTCAGGTTCAGCGCGCCGTTCGCGGCGGCCTTCATGCCGCTCGTGCCGCTCGCCTCGTGCGGACGGCGCGGGTTGTTGAGCCACACGTCGACGCCCGCGACCAGCGCGCGCGCGATGCGCATGTCGTAGTCCTCGACGAACACGACCCGCCCGCGCAGCTCGGGGTTCTGCGCGTGCTGCACGATCGAGCGGATGAGCTCCTTGCCGCCCTTGTCTTGCGGGTGCGCCTTGCCCGCGAACACGAGCTGCACGGGGCGCTCGGGATCGCACAGCAGCCGCTTGACGCGCTCGAGGTCTCGGAAGAGCAGCGCCGCGCGCTTGTACGTGGCGAAGCGCCGCGCGAAGCCGATGGTGAGCGCGCGCGGGTCGAGCACCTCCTCGAGCTCGGCCTGCGCCGCCGGCGAGGCGCCGCGCTTGTCCGCCGCGGCGCGCAGCCACTGGCGACAGAGCTGGATGAGCCGGTAGCGCCGCGCCTCGTGCGTCTCCCACAGCTCGGCGTCGGGGATGGCCCGCACGCGCGCCCAGAACTCGGGCTCGGCGAGCGCGAGGGCCCAGCGCGGCCCGAGGTACCGCGTGAAGAGCGCGGCCATCTCGCGCGAGATCCACGACGGCGTGTGCACGCCGTTGGTGACCGAGAAGATCGGCACCTCGTGCTCGGGCAGCTCGGGCCAGAGCCCGCTCCACATGCGGCGCGAGACCTCGCCGTGCAGCGCGCTCACGCCGTTGCGGTGGTCGGCGTTGTGGATGGCGAACACGGGCATCGAGAACGGCGACGCGGGGTCCTTCGGATCGGCCCGCCCGAGCGTGAGCAGCTCACCCTCGGTGAGCCCGAGCGCCGCGCGGTAGGGCTCGAGGTAGCGCGTGACGAGCTCCGGCGCGAACGCGTCGTTGCCCGCGGGCACCGGCGTGTGCGTGGTGAAGACGTGGCCCGCGCCGCACGCCTCGTTCGCGACGGCGAAGCCCACGCCGTCGCGCTCCATCGTGCGCCGCACGCGCTCGAGCGCGAGGAACGCCGAGTGCCCCTCGTTCATGTGGCACACGGTCGCCGTGAGCCCCATCGCCTCGAGCGCGTGCACGCCGCCGATGCCGAGCATGATCTCCTGGCGCACGCGGAACTCTTGGTCGCCGCCGTAGAGCGGCCCGGTCACGCTGCGATCGATCGGGGCGTTCTCCTCGAGGTTCGCGTCGAGCAGGAAGAGCGGCACGCGCCCCACCTGCACGCGCCACACCTGCGCCTTCACGATCCGGTCGGGGTACTGCACGTCGAGCACGAGGCGCCCGCCCGCGGGCGCGAGCACCGGCGACACGGGCAGGCGCGTCCAGTCGTTGATGGGGTACCGCTCGGTCTGCCAGCCGTCCGAGTTGAGCACTTGGCGGAAGTACCCCTCCGCGTACGCGAGCCCCACGCCGACGAGCGGCACGCCGAGGTCGCTCGCGGTCTTCAGGTGATCGCCCGCGAGCACGCCGAGCCCGCCCGAGTAGATCGGCAGCGACTCGTGGAGGCCGTACTCCATCGAGAAGTAGGCGATCGTGGCGTCGCTCGCCTCCGGGTAGGTCTTCTCGAACCAGGTCTCGCGGGTCATGTACCGGTCGAGGCCCTGGGCGACGGCGTCGAGGTGCGCGAGGAACGCGTCGTCCCGCGAGAGCGCCTCGAGGCGCGCCTGGGGCGCGCGCGACAGGAGCTCGATGGGGTTCGCGTGGACCGACTCGAACAGCTCCTCGTCGATGCGGAGGAACAGCGCGCGCGCCGAGGGCGTCCACGTCCACCACAAGTTGTGGGCGATGGTCCGCAGCGGCTCGAGGTTCGTGGGGAGGCGAGGGATGACCGTGAAGCGCCGGATCGAGGGCATGCCCAAAGCCTAGGGCCGCGCCGCGCGGAACGCGAGCAAAACGTAACTCACACATGAGTGACTAAAAATCTGTGAACAAAAACATGGTCATGACCGTGGGGTGCGCTCCGCTCTTCCGGGCCGCTAGCGCACGCTGATGCCGGTGGGGCCGAGCACGAGGTAGGCGATCACGAGCACGAGGAGCATCGCGACCGACACGAGCACGTAGTTCACCCGCGAGCGCGCGGTGCTCCACCCGTCGGCGTAGAACTTCCCCCGCGAGCGCCTCCGCAGCTTCCGCTGCACCCCCGACACCAGGTCGGGCACGGGGACCTCCGGCGCCGCGAGCGAGCGCTTCAGGAGCTTGCGCATCGCCTCGTCGCCGACGCCGTCGTCCGGCACGTCCTCCTCCGCGCCCTCGCCTGGGTCCGCGGGCGCGCCCCCGTCGCGCGCCTCGGCGTCGGCGGGCGCCTCGGCGTGAGCGGTCGCGCCTTGGTCGGGCGCGTCGGGCGCGT
>CAZHGG010000097.1:0-11254 GCA_964531755.1 uncultured Polyangiaceae bacterium | reverse complement strand
GACGTCCCGCAGGAACCCCCCTGTCGCCGAGCCCGCGCTCTCGGCGAGCTGCTCGGGCGTGCCCTGCGCGAGCGCGTCGCCGCCCGCGTCGCCGCCCTCGGGCCCGAGGTCGACCACCCAGTCGGCGCACTTGACGACGTCGAGGTGGTGCTCGATCACGATGACCGTCGCGCCGCGTTCGACGAGGCGAGAGAGCACGCCGAGGAGCTTGCGCACGTCGTCCATGTGGAGGCCGGTGGTGGGCTCGTCGAGCACGTACAGGCTGCGCGCGGTCTGCGCCTTGCCGAGCTCGCGCGAGAGCTTCACGCGCTGGGCCTCGCCGCCGCTCAGCGTGGGCGCCGGCTGCCCGAGGAGCATGTACCCGAGGCCGACCTCGGAGAGGGTGCGGAGCACGCGCACGAGCGCCGGGTACGGCGCGAACAGGGCGATGGCGTCGTCGACGCTCATGGCCAGCACGTCGGCGATGCTCTTTTCCTTGTATTTTACATCGAGCGTGGCCTGGTTGTAGCGCACCCCCCCGCACACCTCGCACGTGACGAAGACGTCCGCCAGGAAGTGCATCTCGACGCGCACGGTGCCGTCGCCCTGGCACGCCTCGCAGCGCCCCCCCTTCACGTTGAACGAGAAGCGCCCGGCCTCGAAGCCTCGGGCCCGCGCGTCGGGGAGCTGCGCGAAGATCTCGCGGATGAGGTCGAACGCCTTCGTGTAGGTCGCGGGGTTCGAGCGCGGGGTGCGGCCGATCGGCTGCTGGTCGATCGCCACCACCCGATCGAAATGCTCGAGCCCGGTGATGGCGTCGTGGGCGCCCACGCGGCCGTCGCTCCCGTGGAGGGCCCGGGCGAGGGCCGGCAGGAGGATCTGCCCGACGAGGGAGCTCTTGCCCGCGCCGCTCACCCCCGTGACGCACGTCATCGCGCCGAGCGGGAAGCGCGCGGTGACCCCCTTCAGGTTGTTCTCGCGGGCGCCCACGACGACGAGCGCGTCCTCGCCCACGCGCCGGGCGGCCGGCACCTCGATCGCGAGGCGCCCCGCGAGGTACCCGCCGGTGAGGCTCGCCGGGTTCGCCTCGAGCTCCCCGGCGGTGCCCTCGGCGACGACCCGCCCCCCGAGGTGGCCGGCGCCGGGGCCGAAGTCGACCACGCGGTCGGCGGCGCGGAGGGTCTCCTCGTCGTGCTCCACCACGAGCACGCTGTTGCCGAGATCGCGGAGCCGGTGGAGCGTGCGGATGAGGCGGGCGTTGTCGCGGGGGTGCAGGCCGATGCTCGGCTCGTCGAGCACGTACATCACCCCGGACAGCTCGCACCCGAGCTGGCTCGCGAGGCGGATGCGCTGGGCCTCGCCGCCGCTCAGCGTGGGCCCCTTGCGCTCGAGCGACACGTAGTCGAGCCCCACGTCGAGGAGAAACCCGAGCCGCGAGAGCACCTCCACCAGCGCGGGCCCCGCCACCTTGCGCCCCGCCTCGTCGAGCTCGAGCGCGCGTAGGTGCGCCGCCGCGTCACGGACCGACAGGCGCCCCACGTCGGCGATGGAGCGCCCGCCGAGCTCGACCGCGAGGCTCTCCGGGCGGAGGCGCTGGCCCCCGCACGCGTGGCACTCGCGCTCGCGGAAGAAGCGCCGGTAGCTCTCTCGCTGCGATTCGCTCTTCGTCTCGTGGTAGAGCCGCTCGAGGTGCCGCACGGCCCCCTCGAAGCGCACGCCGAAGGTGCCGTGGCTGCCCGAGCCCTCCTTGCCCCACGAGACCATGAGCTTGTCGCCGTCGAGGCCGTAGAGCAGGGTCTTCTTCTGCGCCGCCGTGAGCCGCTTGAACGGCGTGTCGAGCGACACCTTCGCGGCCTTCGTCGCCGCCTGGAGGATGCGGTAGACCCACCCCTCTTTTCGGCTCATCGCGCTCGCCCAGGGCACGATCGCGCCCTCGGCGAGGCTGAGCGCGGGGTCCGGCACCACCAGCTCGGGGTCGACCTCGAGGCGCACCCCGAGGCCCGCGCAGGCGGGGCACATGCCCAGCGGGCCGTTGAACGAGAACACCTGCGGCGTGAGCTCGGGGTAGCTCCGCCCGCAGCAGGCGCGGAGCGCCGAGTAGCGCCGGGGCGCGTCCTCGCCGGGCACCGCGAGGAGCACCTCTCCCCCGCCCTCGCGGAGCCCCGCCTCGAGGGCCTCGGCGAGGCGCGCGCGATCGGCCGGCGAGACCAGCACGCGATCGAGCACGAGGTCGATCGTGTGCTTCTCGCTCTTCTTGAGCGACGGCAGCGCGCCGTCGAGACGGAGGGCGGCGCCATCGACCACGACGCGCACGAAGCCGCGCTGGGTGAGCCCCTCGAGCACGTCGCGGTGCTCGCCCTTGCGGTGCTCGACGAGCCTCGCGCGCACCTCGACGCGCTGGCCCGCGAGCCCCGCGAGCACCTCGCGCGTGACGTCGTCGGCGGAGCGCGCGCGCACCGGCTGGCCGCACTCGACGCAGCGCTGTGTGCCCGCCCGCGCGTAGAGCACCCGCAGGTAGTCGTACACCTCGGTGATGGTGCCCACGGTGGAGCGCGGGTTGTGGCTCGCGCTCTTCTGCTCGATCGCGATGGTCGGCGAGAGCCCACGGATGCGGTCCACGTCCGGGCGGTCGAGCTGCCCCAAGAACTGCCGCGCGTACGACGAGAGCGTCTCGATGTACCGGCGCTGGCCCTCCGCGTAGATGGTGTCGAAGGCGAGGCTCGACTTGCCGGAGCCGCTGGGCCCCGAGAACACCACCACGGCGCGCTTCGGGATGGCGAGGTACGGCACGTCGAGGTTGTGCTGGCGAGCGCCCTCGACCACCAGGCTGTCGAGCTCGAGGGCGGCGCGCGGCGGCTTCTTCATGCCGGGCGAATAGCGAACGGCGGAGGCGGTGGGAAGCGCGAACGCGCGCGCCGAATGCGGTAGACTCCTCGCGCGCATGCACCCCTTCTTCGACCCCGTGGCCAAGGACAAGGTGAAGGCCGCGGTGAAGGCGGTCGAGGCCCTGAGCTCCGCCGAGATCGTCGTCGCGGTCCGCGATCGCTCGGACACCTACCGGGACGTCGACTACCTCGTCGGCTTCGTCGCGGCCACGCTGGCGCTCACGCTCGTGATCTTCCATCCCGCCGAGCTCAACGAGGATCTCTTCCCCGTCGAGGTGCTCTTCGTGTTCGCGCTCGCTGCGCTGGTCACGTCGCAGGTGTGGACCGTGAAGTCGCGCCTCGTCGGCGCGGCGCGCCGGCGGGCGGCGGTCGACGCGGGCGCCGCCTCGCAATTTTACCGCGGTAAAATCTCGAGCACGCGCGGGCGCACGGGCATCCTCGTCTACGTGTCGGCCTTCGAGCGGATGGTGGCCCTGCTCCCGGACATCGGCGTGCCCGACGCGCTCTCTGCCACGCTCGCGGACACGCGACGGGCCCTCGAGGCCGCGCTCGACCGCGGCGACGTCGACGGCTTCACGCGGCAGCTCGAGGGCCTCGGCCCGGGGCTCGCCGAGGCCCTTCCGCGCGCCGAGGACGACGTGAACGAGCTGCCCGACGAGGTCGCATGAGACGCCACGCTCGCCTCCCCGCGCGGCTCGCGCTGCTCGCGTGCCTCGCCCTGCTCACGCCGCCGACGATCGCGCTCGCGCGCCCGGGAGGCGGCCAGAGCTTCAGCGGCTCGCGCAGCTCCGGCAGCTCCGGCTCGCGCAGCTCCGGCAGCTCCGGCTCGCGCAGCTCCGGCAGCTCCAGCTCGCGCAGCTCCGGCGGCTCCAGCTCCGGCTCGGGCGGCGGCGGCTCGAGCTCGCTCTCACCCGCGGGCATCGTGGTCCTCCTGCTGATCCTCGGCGTCATCCTGCTCGTCAAGGCCTCGAACAACACCGCCCAGAAGGGCTGGACCGCCGGGTCGGGGCAGCCCTCGCCCCCCTGGCAACCGCCGCCGCGCCCGCGGCGGCGCTCGCCGCGCGCCCAGCTCCGCGGCCTCGAGGCGCACGACCCCACGTTCTCCGTGATCGTGTTCGAGGACTTCCTCTCTGCGCTCTACACCGACGTCGTGCTCGCGGTCGGCCGCGGTGGCCTCGGCGGGCTCGAGGCCTACGTGATGGAGGACGCGCGCGCCGCGCTCGCCGAGCGGGGCCTTGTGGGCACCACCACGGCGCTCATCGGCGCCCTCCAGATCGACCGCGTCGACAGCCTCGAGGACCAGGCCGCGCGGTCCGTCTCGGTGGCGGTCGTCTTCGAGGCCAACCTCTCGCGACGGGACGCCGCGGGCGCGGAGGAGGCCATCTACACGCGCGAGCGGTGGGTGCTCCGACGGGCGAAGACCGCCAAGTCGCGATCGCCGGACAAGGCCCGCGTCTTCACGTGCCCGAGCTGCTCGGCGCCCCTCGACGCGATCCTCGCCGGGCGGTGCAAGTACTGCAGCCAAGAGGTCGCCACCGGCGCGTTCGACTGGGTCCTGCGCCGCATCGAGGTGCTCGCCACCGAGCGGCGCGGGCCCATGCTCACCGGCGACAGCCCCGAGGCGGGCAACGACAGGCCCACCGTCGTGGATCCCGAGGCGGTCGCGCGCCTCGACGCGCTCCGCGCCCGGGACCCCGCGTTCGCGTGGGAGGCCTTCACGGCGCGCGTGCAGCACATCTTCCACACCTTCCAGCGCTCCTGGTCGGCGCGCGACCTCTCGGGCATGCGCCCGTTCCTCAGCGACGCGCTCTTCACCACCCAGACCTACTGGGTCTCGGAGTACCAGCGCCAGCAGCTCCGCAACGTCACGGAGAACGCGCGGATCCTCCACCTCGAGCTCGCCCGGGTGACGAGCGACGCCTATTTCGACGCCATCACCCTGCGCGTCTACGCGACGAGCCTGGACTACACCCTCGCCGACGCGACCGGCGCCCTCGTCGCGGGCAACCGGCAGACCGAGCGCCGCTACTCGGAGTACTGGACGCTCATCCGGAGCGCGCAGGCGAAGGGGGCGCCGCGCACCGATCCGCACTGCCCGCGCTGCGGCGCGCCCCTGGCGATCACCATGGCGGGCAACTGCACGCACTGTCAGGCGAAGGTCACCGCCGGGCAGTTCGACTGGGTCCTCTCCCGCATCGAGCAGGACGAGGTGTACGACGGTTGACCGGCGTCGTTGCGCGGAGGCCGCCGAGCGGGCACATTCCACCGAAATGACTCGCCTTCGCCCGATCCGTCGCACGCTGCTCGTCCTGCTCTCGCTCGTCTCCGCCGGCGTCGCCGGGCAGGCCGGCTGTGGCAGCTCGGAGCCCGACTCCCAGTTTGACAGCGGCGTCCGCGACACCAGCGTGCCCGTGCTCCCGCCGCCCGGCACGTTCGACCCCACGGGCGACAGCGAGCCGCCCCCGCGCGACGCCGATCCCGACGCCCTCGGGCGCCTCGTGGTGACCCCCGCCTCGGCCACCGTCGTCGTGACCTTCGTCGACGGCGTGGCCACCGTGAACGCGCCCGTTCCCTTCACCGCGTCGTACAGCGGCCAGCCCGTCGCCGCCACGTGGCTCTTCGACCGCGGGGAGCTCGGCGCGGTGAGCCCGACCGGCACGTTCCAGGCGAACGGTCGCAACGTGGGCGAGGGCACCCTCACGGCGCGGTTCGGCGCGCGCGAGGGCTCGGCAAAGGTCAAGGTGGTTGTCCAAGCGTCGCAGAACGGCGCGCCGTCGGGCGTGGACGCTGGCGGCGGCTCGGGCGGGCTCGGCGGCGTGGGCGGCGAGCCGCTCGGCCCGCCGGTCACCGCCGCCGTGCTGAACAAGCTCAAGACCGAGTCGAACCTCCCCGCGACCCCCGCGGAGCTCGGCTACTTGTACCCCTACGACAAGACCGTGTGGCCGCGCGGGCTCCTCGCGCCGCTCCTCATGTGGCAGACCACGCGCGAGGCCGCGGCCGTCTACGTGAAGCTCTCGCAGGGCAACTACAGCTTCGAGGGCACGTACTCGTACGCGGGGCTCCCGGCGGGCAGCGCGGCCCGCAAGCGCGTGCGCCTCGAGGACATCCCGTGGAAGACCGCCACCGGCGGCAACCAGGGCGACGACCTCGTCGTCGAGGTGAAGATCTACTCCGCCGCCGAGGACAAGGTGTACGGCCCCATCCGCGAGACCTGGCGGGTCGCCTCGGGCGTGCTGAAGGGCATCGTCTACTACAACTCGTACGACTCGCTCCTCACGGGCGGCGGCACGGCCGCGAACGGCGGGGTCATCGCCATCAAGCCCCGCTCGCCCGATCCGGTGCTCGCCATCCCCGGCGCCGCGGGCAAGTGCCACGTCTGCCACACCGTCTCGGCGGACGGGTCCACCCTGTGGGCGCAGGACGGCAAGCTCGTCTACCCGAACGGCCCCGACGACTACCGCCGCGGGGCCTCGTACGATCTCCGCTCGGCCAGCTCGTACGCGACGCGCACCGTGTACGACGGCTCGGTGACGCCCGCGCTCGACCGCCGCTTCAACTGGTCGGCCCCCTACCCCGACGGATCGTTCGCGCTCGCCGGCTCGCGCTTCGCGCGGGAGGCGTACCTCCAGTCCGACGCGGCGCTCTTCGCGCGCGCCGGCGGCGGCGTGGTCGCGAGCACCGGCCTCACCGGGGTGGTGACCAGCGCCGTGACCCCCACCTTCTCGCCCGACGGTCGCAAGGTGGCGTTCAACTTCTGGGAGGGCACCGGCGCCGGCGGCGTCACGGCCGGCGCGGGCCGCTCGCTCGCCATCATGGATTTCAACTGCGGGGCCGCGGCCGGCGCCACGGCGTGTGCCGCGGGCGGGCCCCGCGCCTTCGCGGGCCTCCGCGAGGTCTACCGCGATCCCGCGCGCTACCCGTCGTGGCCCTCGTTCCTCCCGGACGGCAAGGCGGTGGTGTTCAACAACCAGGTCCTCGCGGGCGACTGTGGGCCCGGCACCGCGGGCAACCGCACCCTCGACCGGACGAGCCTCAACAACTGCCAGATCTCCACCTGGTTCGGCGCGAAGGCCGAGCTCTGGGCGGCCCGCGACGGCGCGACCCCCAGCGCGCGACGGCTCGACGCGGCCAACGGCGTCGGCTTCGCGCCCACCAGCGCGGACCACCCCAACGACTCGCAGCTCAACTACCAGCCCACCGTGAACCCCGTGCCCTCCGGCGGGTACTACTGGGTGGTCTTCACGTCGCGGCGCCTCTACGGCAACCTCCTCACCGACAAGCCGTGGGGCCCCTCCGGGGACGGCGGCGGACCTCAGAAGAAGCTCTGGGTCGCGGCGATCGACATCAACGCCCCGGCGGGCAACGCCGACCCCAGCCACCCGGCGTTCTACATGCCGGGGCAGGAGCTGTCGGCGGGAAACACCCGCGGGTTCTGGGTGGTCGACCCGTGCAAGCCGAACGGCACCTCGTGCGAGACCGGCGACGAGTGCTGCAACGGCTTCTGCCGGCAGGCCGGCGACGCCGGCGGGCTCGTGTGCGGTGACAAGCCGCCGGGCACCACGTGCGTCCAGGAGTTCGAGAAGTGCTCGGTCGACGCCGACTGCTGCGATCCGAAGCAGCGCTGCATCCTCGGCAAATGCGCGCAGGACTCGCCCGTCATCCGCTGACACATTTCTACGTAACTTCAAACACTTGACTCCACCCGGCCGGGATCCGCCGCGCGCGGCCCGCCGGGGGCAGGCGCGTGGTAGCATCCCGGCCATGGTGGGTGTCCGTGCACGAGCCGTCGGAGCGGTCGCGCTCTCGGCGCTGCTGGCCCTCGGGCCGGTGGGGTCGAGCGCGCAGGCCGCGCCGAAGGCGCCCGCCGAGCGGCCCGCGCCCGCCGCCACCGAGGTCGCCGCCGTCGAGCAGCAGTACGCGAAGCTCGACTACGAGCAGGCCAACGTCGGGGCCGAGCGCCTCGCCCAGAGAGGCCGCGGCCTCAGCCACGACGAGCTCGTGCGCACCTACAAGGTGCTCGCGGTCACCCACGCCGTGCTCGACCACGCCGAGCAGGCGAAGGACGCCTTCATCGCGCTGCTCACGTTCGAGCCGAGCTACGCGGTCGATCCCAACCTCGGCCCGAAGGTGCAGACGCCGTTCCTCGAGGCCCGCGGCTTCTGGCGCGCCCAGGGGGCGAAGCCGGGCCTCGAGATCTCCGCGGTGGTGCGGGGCACCGAGCCGGGCACGCTGCGGGTGACGACGCGCGATCCGACGAGGGTGGTGCGCGCGGTCACCGTCGGCTTCCGCTGGGGCTCTACGGGTGCGTTCACGCTCGGCACGGTCGCCGTCGGCGACGGCGTGGCCGTCGAGGTGCCCACCGCGCCCGCGGGCAAGGCGCGCCTCGACTACTACGCCCAGGCGGTCGACGAGCGCGACAACGTCCTGTTCGAGATCGGTCGCGCCGCGGTGCCGCGCAGCGCGTTCGTGGAGGCGCGCCCCGCCGCGGCCCCGGCGAAGACCGAGGAGGGCTCCTCGCTCTTCGCGAGCCCCATCTTCTGGCTCGCGACCGCGGCGGTGGTGGCGGGCGGCGCGACGGCCGGCTACTTCGCGTTCCGGCCAGGCCCGCCGGTGGCGGCCACCTACAAGCCGTCGCTCGAGTGCGGCGCCGCGCGCTGCCCATGACGGGCTGCTAGTCTGCGCGGCATGACCCGCCCCGCCCCTGCGCAGCGCCTCGAGTTCTTCTTCGACTACTCCTGCCCGTACGCCTACGTCGCGTCGCGGCAGCTCCCGGCCGTCGCGGCGCGCATGGGCGTCACGCCCGAGTACCGGCCGTTCCTGCTCGGCGGCGTCTTCCAAGCCCGCGGGACTCCTCAAAATTTGATGAACCAGCTCTCCCCCCAGAAGGGCGCCCACAACCTGGCGGACATGGCCCGCGCGGCCGCGCGCGTCGGGGCCCCGCTCGTCGTGCCGCCCGAGCACCCCCGCAAGACCGTCGCCGCGCTCCGCGCGACGCTCGCGTGCGACGTGGATGTGCGCGTGGTCGACGGGTTCTTCCGCGCGTACTGGGTGGAGGGCCGCGACCCGAGCGCCCCCGACACCATCGCCGACGTCGTCTCGGCCGCTGGCCACGACGCGCGCGACGTGCTCGCCCGCGTGGAGTCGCAGACCGTGAAGGACGCCCTCCGCGCCGCGACCGACGAGGCCGTCGCGCGAGGCGTGTTCGGCGCGCCGACGTTCTTCGTCGACGGCGACCTCTTCTGGGGTCAGGACCGCCTCCACTTCGTCGAGGGCGCGCCGTTCGTCCCCGGGGAGGACCGGAGCGCCGCGCCGACCGGCCGGGTGGTGGAGGCGTTCTGGGACTACTCGTCCCCCTTCGCGTACCTCGGCATGTCGCAGGTCGACGAGGTCGCGCGCCGCGCCGGCGCGACCGTGGTGAGCCGCCCGATGCTGCTCGGCGGGCTGTTCAAGGCGATAGGTCAGGTGAACGTGCCGATGGCCTCCTGGAGCGCCGAGCGGCAGGCCTACGTCATGGCGGACATGCCGCGCTGGGCCGCCTACTGGGGCGTCCCGTTCTCCTTCCCCACGCGCTTCCCGATGAACAGCGTCAAGGCGCTCCGCGCCACGCTCGCCGCGCCCGCGTCCCTCCAACGCGCGCTCCGCGACGCGATCTTCCGCGCCTACTGGGCCGAGGACCGTGACATCTCCGACGACGCGGTGCTCGCCGAGCTGCTCGCGGGCGCGGGCGCCGACGCCGACCAGGTGCTCGCGGCGACGCAGGCGCCGGAGGTGAAGGCCGAGCTCATCGCGGCGACCCAGCTCGCCGTGGACCGCGGCGTGTTCGGCGCGCCGACGTTCATCGTCGAGGGGGAGCTCTATTGGGGGCAAGACCGGCTCCAGCTCGTCGACGAGCGGCTCCGCTCCTCACGGTGAGGGCGGGCGCGGAGAGCGCTCACGCGCGCCGCGCGCGGTACTCGCTCTGCACGAGGCCGCTGGGGAACCCCGCGCTGCGGACGAGCTCGAGGCGCACGTCGCGGTCGCGGGGGCCGAACAGGCGCACGCCGCCGCCGAGGAGGACGGGCACCACCGAGAGCGTGAGCTCGGTGACGAGGCCCGCGTCCAGGAACTGCCCGATGACGGCCCCGCCGTCCACGTAGACGCGGCGCGCGCCCTCCTCCGAGAGGCGCGACGCGAGCTCGGAGGCGGGCCCCGACCACGCCTCCTCGCCGTGCCGCGACGCGAGCGGACGGTGCGTCAGGACCACGCAGCGCTTGCCGACGTAGGGCCACTGCCCGAACCCGAGGACCGCGTCGTAGGTCGCGCGCCCGAGCACCAGGGTGTCGACGCCGCCGAGGAACGCCGCGAAGCCGTAGTCCTCGCCCGGCGCCTCGACGAGCGAGAGCCAGTCGAGGCCGCCGTCGGCGCGCGCGATGAAGCCGTCGAGGCTCGTGGCGATGTACACGCAGAAGGTCGTCATGCCGCGCTCGTAGCCGCCACGCGACGGCGCAGCAAGCGCCACGCGCCAACGTGGGCCGCGCCAGCGCCGCGCGAGGCGGTAGCCTCCTCGAATGAGCTCCGATCTCCTCCGCGCCCGCGTCCTCCTCGCGCTCGGGCTGTCCGCCGTCCCCGCCGCCGCCTGCTCGCGCGACGCGCCGATCGCGACGCCGCCCCTGGACGCCGGCCCGCTGGTCACGGCCGACACGGCGACCGCGGCCCCGAGCGCCAGCGCGTCTGCACCGCCGCCGAGCGCGGGGGACGCCGGCGGGGGCCTCGGCTCGCTCATCGGTCTCCCGACCGGCGGCGGAGGCTGCGGCTCCCGCATCGTGTGCTCGCCACCCCCGAAGGGCGGCGCGAAGCACCCCGCGCCCGCCCCCCACCAGCGCTGCGAGCGGGACACGCCCGAGGTCGTGGCCGGCCCCGCGCCGCACCTCGCGGGCGTGTTCTCGGCCGATCACACAGCGCTCCCGGAGAAGGGCAAGGTGACCCCGTGCTGCTACCAAGAGCCCCGCGCCTTCTGCGGCGGCGGGCGGCCTCTCGCGGGCGCGGACGGGCCACTCCTCGCGCCGCACGTACCCCGCGCCGACTGGCACGACGCGGCGCTCGCAGGCTCGCGGCCGCCCCCGGCGGACGCGGCGCTCGCGGAGCGGTTCCTCATCGACGCCCAGTTCGAGCACGCGTCGATCGCGGCCTTCGCGCGCGCGTCCCTGCAGCTCGTGGCGCTGGGCGCGCCCGCCGACCTCGTGCGGGACACCCACGCGGCCGCGCTCGATGAGGTGCATCATGCACGCACCTGCCTCGCCCTCGCGCGGCGGCGCGGCGCCCCTTGCGTGGGCCCGGGCCCGCTCCCGCTCGACGCGGCGCCGATCGCGTGGTCGGTCACGGCGCTGGTCACCGAGGCGTTCCACGGCGGC
>CAZHGG010000096.1:0-11261 GCA_964531755.1 uncultured Polyangiaceae bacterium | reverse complement strand
ACGAGGCTGTTGATGAGGTCCGGGACCGCCTCGCTCAGGATGGCCTGCTTGTCGCCCATGGAGCGCGAGTTGTCGATCACGAGCAGGAGGTCGATCTTGTCGACCGCCGCCTGCTTGACGGTGGTCGTGAAGCTCACCTTCGTGGTGGGCTCCTGCTGCGAAACGGGCCGCGAGAGGCACCCCGCGCCGAGCGCCGTCACCGCGCCGCCCACCAACACGAACTTACCGAGCTTGATCAAACCCATCGGGACGCTCCTTGGCGCTTTCACCGAGAAAAACGCAGAAAATCGCGAGAACCTTATCGGAGGCTGGCCTGCCGTGTCAACGCTCGCCGTGCACGCCGTTCAGTGGCGGGGGTGCACGCCCTCCCCCTCGGGGTGAAGCACGAACCGAGCCAGCGAGTCCGCGGCGAACACGGGCGCCCCGCCCGTCTCCACGCCGCCGGGAGTGCCAACTAGGTTGGCTCGTCGCTCAACTCCGTTGGCTCGACGTTCGGCGCCCCAAAGTGCGCGCGGAGTGCGGCCACGTGGCGCCGGGTGACGCCGGGGACGCCCAGCAGCTGCGCGTCGGTGGCGGCGCGCACAGCCGCGACCGTGCCGAGAGCGCGCAGCAGCGCCGCGCTCGTGGCCTTGCCGAGCCCGCGCACCCCATCGAGGGCCCCGCGCATGCGCCGAGAGGTGCCGAGCTTCTCGCGGCCCCGGTTCGAGAAGCGGTGCGCCTCGTCGCGCAGGCGCGCCAAGAAGAAGAGGGACCCCGAGTGGCTGCGCAAGGCGATGGGGTTCTTCTGACCGGGCAGGTACACGCGGTCGACCAGGGCCTCGCCGAGCGCGTTCTCCTTCTCCTTGGCGAGCGCCACGATCGGGAGGTCGTGGAGGCCCAGGTCGCGCGCCGCCGAGAGCGCCACGGCGAGCTGACCGCGCCCTCCGTCGACCACGAAGAGGTCGGGTAGCTCCCACGCGGCGCTCTCCGCTTGCTCCGCGGGCTCGGCCTGGGCGCCCCGCGCGGCCAGCCCCCGGCGGAAGCGCCGCGCCAGCACCTCGTACATCGCGCCGTAGTCGTCACCGAGGGCGCCCGCCCCGCCGGACGCCTCGCCCACCGTGCGCACGTGGTACGTGCGGTAACGTGCCTTGTCGGGCGCCCCGTCGGCCATCGCCACGACCGCGCCGACCGTGTCGCCGCCGCCGAGGTGAGAGATGTCGCAACACTCGATGCGCCGCGGGAGCTGCGGCAGGCGGAGGCGCTTCTGGAGCTGCGCGAGGCGCTCCATCACGTCGTCGGAGGCGCGGCGCTTCTCGGCGAAGGCGTGCCGCGCGTTCTCGTCGGCGAGCGCGAGCAAGGCCGCCTTCGCGCCGCGCTGCGGGTGGTGGAGCCGGACGGCCTTTCCGGCGCGCTCCCCGAGCCACTCGGCGATGCCCTCGGCGGCGTCGGGCAGACACCCCACCAGGACCTCCTCCGGCACGGGGCTCGGCGCGGCGACGTCCGCGGCGCGCGCGCCCTCTCGCCCGCGCACGCGAGGCGCCACGTCGTCCCGCCCATAGTGTTGCGCGAGGAACGCCGCGACGACCTCCTCGTCCGGCACCTCCGCGCCGCGCACGCTGAACGTCACGACGCCGGCGAGCTTCCCGTCGCGCACGTGGAGCAGCGCGAGCTCGACGAGCTCGCCCTCGCGGTAGAGGCCGAGCACGTCGCGTGAGCCTCGCTCCACGGTGACCACGCGCTGCTCCTCGCGCACCTTGGAGATCGCGTGGAGCTGGTCGCGGTACACGGCGGCGAGCTCGAAGCTCATGCCCGCGGCGGCCTCGCGCATGCGGTGCTCGAGCTCGCTCGACAGCTCGTCGTGGCGCCCTTCGAGGAAGAGCGCCACCGCGCGCACCTGCTCGGCGTAGAACGCGCGGTCCACCTCGTACACGCACGGGGCCGGGCAGCGCTTGATCTGGTGTTGGAGGCACGGTCGACGACGCGAGGCGAGGTCGGCGTCGGTGCACGTGCGCAGTTGGAAGTGCTTGTTGACGAGGTGGAGCGTGCGTCGGGCGGCCGTCGCCGAGTGGTACGGCCCGAAGTAGCGCGCGCCGTCGCCCGCGGGGGTGCGCACCACGGTGAGGCGGGGCCACTCGGCGCGCGGGTCGAGGCGGAGCGAGGGGTACTCCTTGTCGTCGCGCAGCTTGATGTTGAAGCGCGGCCGGTGCTGCTTGATGAGCAGGTTCTCGAGGATGGCCGCCTCCTTCTCGGACTGCGTGACCAGGGTCTCGAGGTCCGCCACCACGCCGTGCAGGAGGGGCACGAAATAGCGCGTGTCGGAGGTGCTCTCTTGGAAGTACGAGCGGACGCGCGCGCGGAGGCTCTTCGCCTTGCCCACGTAGACCACGGCGCCGCCGCCGTCTTTGAAGAGGTACACCCCGGGCGTCGTCGGCAGCGCCGAGAGCTTGTCCTCAACCTGACGCGGGAGCACGCGCCAAGGCTAGTCCTCCCACGCGGCGGAAGGAATCGCGACTTCGCGCGACGTCGAACGCGGCGCTCAGTCCTCGATGTCCACCGGCGTCCCGTCGGGCACGCGCGCCGAGAGCGCGACGATCTCGTCGTCGTCGAGCGCCACGCAGCCCGCCGTCCAGTCGACCTTCTTGTGGAGCGGCTTCGCGAGGCGCTCGGGCGGCGCGCCGTGGATGCCGATGCTGCCGCCGATGGTGGCCGACGCGCCGAGCGCGCCCGTCCGCTTGAGCTCGGCGAAGCGCGCGCGGTCGGCCGCGTTCGGGTAGTCGAGCCGCAGGAACACGCGGTAGCGGGAGGGGTTTCGGCTGATGACGTGGTAGCGGCCCGTGGGCGTCACCTTGTCGCCCTCGCGGAGCTTCGGCCCGGCACCGCCAGGGCCGATGGCCACGCGGTACGCGCCGAGCGCGCGCGCGCCGTCGTAGAGCGTGAGCGTGTGCGCGCCCTTTCGCACGACGAGGCGGGTGACGTGCCCCGGCGCCGGGCCGGCGGCCCTCACCGGGGGCGCGGCGAGCAGGCCGACCCCGAGCAAGCCGAGCGCGACCGCGGCGAGCGAGGCGCCGGCGGCGCGGCGCACCGGGGGACCAACGGAGATCGCGGGCGTGGAGGGGCGGTCCATGGCGGGACGTCGGCGCAGGCTCCTGAAGTGTGACACAGAGCCCGCGCCCGAAGGCTCGCGCGGCGTCAGAGCACCGCGTCGGGCTGCCGGTCGGGGTGCGCCGCCTTCACGAAGTCGAGCTCTTCGGCGGCGGCGGCGGCGCGGACGACCCTCGGCATGGGGCCGAGGTCGACGCCCTGGCGGCGGGCCGCATAGACCTGCGGCACGAGGAGGCAGTCGGCCATCCCGAAGCGCTCGCCGTACACGAACGGGCCGCGGACGCCGCTCGCCTCGAGCTGCTCGAGGCGGTGCTCGAAGGCGCGGAGCCCCTTGCCAACGAAGTGGATCATCCACTCCTTCTGCACCGCCGCGTCCTCCGACACCCTGCGGAGCACGTTGAGGTTCTGCAGCGGCTGCACGCCGGCGTTGATGATCTCGCAGAGCGCGCGGACCCGGGCGCGCTCGGTCGGGGCCTTCGGCAGCAGCGCCGGCTCGGGGTGGAGCTCCTCGAGCAGCTCGAGGATGGCCATCGACTCGATGTACGCCTCGCCGTCGAGCTCGAGCGTGGGGACGTAGCCGGTGGGCGACACCGTCGTGTAATCTACATGCAGATGGGCGCCGGCCAGCAGGTTCACCGGGTGCGTCGCGTAGTCGAGGCCCTTGGCCCCGAGGGCGATGCGGACGCGGTAGGAGCAGGAGGAGCGCCAGTAGGCGTGGAGGACGATCGAGGACATGGGCGCGAGTGTGCCGCGATCCCCGCGGCAGGGGAAGGGTCGCCGCGCGGCGCCACGATACGGAGCGCGCGGATGCGCGTAGGCTGCCTGGCGTGACGTCTCCAAGCGAAGCCGCCGCGGGTCCGCGAGTGCTCCCCTGGGTCGTGTCGGGGCTCGCGGCGGTGGGCGCGGGGCTCGTCGCCGGGCCCCTCGGCCTCGCGCTCGGCGCCCCGGCCCTGGCCGACCTGCTCGCGCCGCTCCTCAAGGTCGGCGGCCTCGGCGCGGTCGCGCTCGGCGTCTACCGGCATTTCTGGGGCCCCAAGCCCGTCGTGGAGCCCGCGCCGCGACGCCCCCAGACCGCCGACACCCCGAGCGGGGACGCCCCGCAGGAGCTCGACGTGCTGCGCCGCGAGCTCGGGAGCATCATGGCGGCGCCGCAGCCGGACATGATCGCCCTCGTCGACGCCCTGCTGCGCGGCGCGGTGCGCGTGCGCGCGTCGGACGTGCACCTCCACCCTCTCGAGGGCGGCACCGACATCTCGTACCGCGTGCACGGGGTGCTCACCGAGGTCATGCGCTTCCCGCGCGAGCACCACAAGCAGCTCGTCTCGCGCCTGAAGGTGCTGTCCCGCATCACGATCTACCACTCCGATCGGCCGCAGGACGGCCACTTCGTGCTCGACCTCAGCGAGGGCACGGCGGACATCCGCGTGTCGGTGCTCCCCACCAACCACGGCGAGCGCGTGGTGCTCCGGCTAGGCAACGTGGGCGTCACGCTGCCCGACCTCGACACCATCGGGATGCCCGAGCCGCTCCTCGGCCGCTTTCGCGCGCTCTGCGACCGGCCGCAGGGCATCATCTTCCTCACCGGGCCGACCGGCAGCGGCAAGACCACGACGATCTACGCGGCGCTCGCGCACATCAAGGAGTCGCGGCGCCAGACCACCCAGATCGTCACGATCGAGGACCCGGTCGAGTACGACGTGCCGTTCCTCACGCAGACCCAAGTCAACAACCAGGTCGGGCTGACGTTCGCCGCCGGGCTGCGCTCGATCCTCCGCCAGGATCCGAACGTGATCATGGTGGGCGAGATCCGCGACGCCGAGACGGCGCACATCGCGGTGCAGGCGGGCCTCACCGGCCACCAGATCGTCACGACCGTGCACGCCGAGTCCGCCGCGGGCGCGTTCAACCGCCTCATCGAGATGGGGGTGGAGCCCTTCCTGCTCGCGTCCGCGTCGCTCGCGAGCGTGTCGCAGCGCCTCGTGCGCGCGCTCTGCCCGCACTGCCGGGCCCCGACCACCTGCACCGCCGACGAGGCGAGCCAGCTCGAGCGGCTCGGCGTGGCGGCCGAGGGATTCTTCGCGTCGTCCGGGTGCGAGCGGTGCGACCACACCGGCTACGCGGGGCGGGCCGCGTTCTTCGAGATGCTCGAGGTGACGCCCGAGATCCGCGAGCTCATGAACACCAAGGTGCCCACTGCGCACATCCACGCCGCCGCGATCGAGGGCGGGATGGTGCCGCTCGTGCACGCGGGGATCGAGCTCGCGCGCCAAGGCAGCACCTCGTTGCGCGAGGTGCTGAGGGTGGCGGGGTAGCAGCCCGCTTGTTTGCCCCCCTCCCCGCGCGGCCCGCGTCCCGGTCGCCGTGCGCGCGCGCTCACCTGGAGAACCAGTCTCCGCGCTCGCGGCCGCGCGCGGGGAGGTGTCCGCCCGCGTCGGACTCGCGTCCACGGTGTCGGCCCGCGACCTCGGGCCCGCCGGGCGCACGCGGCGGGCGGTTCGGCCCGAATTTCGTCCGCCTGGAGGGCCCGATCGTGCGACTATGCCCGCAACGTGCAGCTACCGAGGACACCACGAAGGAGATCAACGAGATGCATCTCGCGGTGAACGCCCGCGGCGTCGGGCCGAGGGCCGCGCGCGGCGAGCGACCACCGGACGCGCCGACCCGTCCGCGTGGCGTCCCGCGGGGCGCGCAGCGATACTTCGGCGCCGGCGACCGCGCCTCGCTGGGCGCCGTGGCGCCATCGCCGCGAGCACAGGCGACCTACCCCTCGGCGCTCCGCATCTAGCGTCACTTCGGGGAGGGCGTCGGCCCCAAGGCCACGCGGGGCTCGCCGGCCCCATTCTTCCGCTCCCTCTTCTCTCGAGTACCACGGACATGAAGATCTTGGTCACTGGCGGCGCAGGCTTCATCGGCGGCGCCGTCGTCCGCAACCTCATCACGAACACCACCCACGACGTCATCAACGTCGACTGCCTGACGTACGCCGGCAACCGCGACTCGCTGGCGTCCGTGGCCGACGCGCCACGGTATCGCTTCGAGAAGGTCGACATCACGGCCCGCCCCGAGCTCGAGCGTGTCTTTCGCGAACACCGGCCCGACGCGGTCATGCACCTCGCGGCCGAGTCCCACGTGGACCGCTCCATCGAAGGGCCGAGCGCGTTCATCCAGACGAACGTCGTCGGCACCTACACGCTCCTGGAGACCGCGCGCGCCTACTGGCAAGCGCTCGACGGTCCCGCCAAGGCGTCGTTTCGGTTCCACCACGTGTCCACCGACGAGGTCTACGGCGACCTCGACGAGGGCGATGCCCCCGCCACCGAGGCGACCCCCTACGCGCCGAGCTCCCCGTACTCCGCGACCAAGGCGGCGAGCGATCATCTCGTTCGGGCCTGGCACCGCACCTTCGGGTTGCCGACCATCGTCTCCAACTGCTCCAACAACTACGGCCCGTTTCACTTCCCCGAGAAGCTCGTGCCGCACATGATCCTGAGCGCTTTGCAGGGGAAACCCCTGCCCGTGTACGGCAATGGCCAGCAGGTGCGGGACTGGCTCTATGTGGACGACCACGCGCGCGCCCTCACGCGGGTCGTGGAGCGCGGTGCCGTGGGAAACACCTACAACATCGGAGGCCACAACGAGAAGCGCAACCTCGAGGTCGTGAAGGCGATCTGCGAGCTGCTCGAGGAGCTCGCGCCGGAGCGCAAGCTCCCCACCGTCGCCGCCTACCAAGATCTCATCACCTTCGTGACGGACCGACCCGGCCACGACAGGCGCTACGCCATCGACGCCGGCAAGATGGAGCGCGAGCTCGGCTGGCGCCCCGAGGAGACCTTCGCCAGCGGGATGCGCAAGACGGTTCAGTGGTATCTCGAGAACGAGCCCTGGTGGCAGCGAGTCCTCAACGGGGAATACAGGCTCGGACGCATCGGGATCGCCCATCACGAGGAGACACGGCATGAGTAGCGAATCGCGCTTGAAGGGCATCGTGCTGGCGGGCGGCTCGGGCACGCGCCTGCACCCGATCACCAAGGGTGTCTCGAAGCAGCTCTTGCCCGTCTACGACAAGCCGATGATCTACCATCCGATCTCGGTGCTCATGCTCTCTGGAATTCGCGAGATCTTGGTGATCTCGACACCGGAGGACCTTCCGGCGTACCGGCGCCTGCTCGGCGACGGCAGCTCCTTTGGCATCGCCCTCTCCTATGCCGAGCAACCACGACCCGAGGGCCTCGCTCAGGCGTTCTTGATCGGCGACTCCTTCATCGGCCAGAGCTCGGTGTGCCTCGCGTTGGGCGACAACGTCTTCTACGGGCAGTCTTTCGGCTCGCAGCTGCGGACCGTCGCGGCGCGCGAGTCGGGCGCCACCGTCTTCGGCTACCGGGTCTCGGACCCGCAGCGCTTCGGTGTGGTCGAGTTCGACGCGCAGGGCAAGGTGACCTCCATCGAGGAGAAGCCCGCGGCGCCTCGCTCGAACGTCGCGGTCACAGGGCTCTACTTCTACGACAACGACGTGGTCGACATCGCGCGCAGCATCAAGCCCTCTGCTCGGGGCGAGCTCGAGATCACCGAGGTCAACAACGCATACCTTAGGCGCGGCACGCTGCACGTCGAGCTCCTGGGGCGAGGCTTCGCCTGGCTCGACACCGGAACGCACGACTCGCTGATGGAGGCCTCGTCCTTCGTGCAAACCATCGAGAAGCGCCAAGGCATGAAGATCGCATGCCTCGAGGAGATCGGGTTTCGCAACAAGTGGCTCAGCGCGGAGCAACTGCTCTCGATCGCCCACGAGCTCGGGAAGACCAGCTACGGAACATACCTCCGCCAACTCGTCGAGAGCCCCTACCCATGCGAGTGATACCGACAACCATCCCCGACGTGCTGGTCTTGGAGCCTCGCGTCTTCGGGGACGCCCGAGGCTTCTTCTTCGAGAGCTTCAACCAGAAGGCCTTTCGCGAGGCGACCGGGGGCGACTTCGAGTTCGTCCAAGACAACCACTCTCGTTCCACGCACGGGACACTGCGCGGCCTCCACTACCAGCTGCAACATCCACAGGGGAAGCTCGTCCGCGTGACGAGCGGTCGAGTCTTCGACGCCGTCGTCGACGTGCGCGCGTCGTCGCCGACGTTCGGGAGGTCGTTCGGAGTCGAGCTCAGCGCGGACAATCGGCTGCAGCTTTGGGTTCCGGCGGGCTTCGCACACGGCTTCTTGGTGCTCTCCGACAGCGCAGACTTTCTCTACAAGACGACCGACTACTACCACCCGCAGTCGGAGCGGACCCTCATGTGGAGCGACCCCAAGCTGGGCATCGCGTGGCCGCTCGACGGCGTCCAGGGCGACCTCGTCATTTCCGACAAGGACCGGCGAGGGCTGGCGCTCGGGGACTGTGAGGTCTACCCGTGAGGCTGCTCGTCACCGGCGCGAACGGTCAGGTGGGCTGGGAGCTGTCGCGGGCGCTGTTGCCCCTCGGGGAGGTCATCGCGGTCGACCAGCCCGAGCTCGACCTTGGCCAGCCCGAGTCCGTCCAGCCGACCCTCGACACGCTCCGCCCCGACGTCATCGTCAACGCCGCGGCGTACACCGCCGTCGACAAGGCCGAGGCGGAGGAGGCGCTCGCGACGACGATCAACGGGCACGCCGTGGGTGAGCTCGCGGAGTGGGCGCGGCGCAACAAGGCGCTCGTGGTCCACTACTCGACCGACTACGTCTTCGACGGCACCGGCGTCGCGCCCTACGTGGAGACCGCCGAGACCAACCCAATCAACGCCTACGGCCGCAGCAAGCTCGCGGGTGAGAGGGCGCTCGCCCAGGTGGGGTGCGAGTATCTCTGCCTGCGGACCTCCTGGGTCTACGCGAACCGCGGGGGCAACTTCTTTCTGACGATGTTGCGGCTCGGGAGGGAGAGGGAGCAGCTGCGGGTCGTGGCCGACCAGCTGGGGACTCCCAACTGGGCGCCGAGCATCGCCGACGTCACCGCCCAGGTCCTCGCGAAGGCGACCGTCCGGCGCCTCGATGGGCCTCTCGCCTCGGGGATCTACCACCTGTCGGGCCGTGGGATCTGCAGCTGGCACCACTTCGCGGAGCAGATCTTCGCGGGGGCCAGGTCGAGCGGACACGCGCTGAAGGTCGCGGAGGTCGTGGCGATCCCCGCGAGCGAATACCCCACGCCCGCCTCCCGCCCCGCCTACTCCGGACTATGTGGTGACGCTCTGGCGAATGACTATCAGGTTCAGCTGCCCGAGTGGCGGGCCATGCTGGCGCAGGCGATCAAGAATTTGAGCAAGGACAGGCCATGACACGGATTTTAGTCACCGGCGGCGCTGGTTTCATCGGTTCGCACCTCTGCGATCGCCTCGTCGCGGAGGGGCACCAAGTCACCGTCGTTGACAACTTCTCGTCGGGATCGCGCGCCAACCTGGCGGGCATCTCGAAAGACCTACGGATCATCGATCTGCCCATCGAGAAGCTGTCGACGATCAAGGGCGAGCTCGCCGGTACCACGCGCATCTATCACTTGGCGGCGCTCATCAGCGGGTACGACTCGCTGTACGACCCCGACGCCTACGTGAGGGTCAACATCGACGGGCTCACCCGCGTGCTCGAGGTGGCGAAGGAGCTCGAGAAGCCTCGCATCATCTTCGCGTCGAGCTCCACCGTGTACGGGAACCAGCCCGTGCCCGAGATGACCGAGATGACGCGGCCGAATCCTCAGACGATGTACGCGCTGTCGAAGCTCACGGGCGAGTACATGCTGGCGATGTACAAGGACCTGTTCGACTACACCTACGTTTGTCTGCGCTTCTTCAACGTCTATGGTCCGCGCCAGAGCCCGAGCCACCCGTACGCCAACGTGACGTGCAAGTTCAGCCACGCGGCAGCGCACCATCAGGGGGTCAAGCTCTACGGGGACGGGAAGCAGAGCCGTGACTTCGTGTACGTCGACGACGTCGTGATGTCGATGCTCGCCGTGTCGGAGACCTCGAAGCACACGCTCTACAACGTCGGCACCGGCAAGGACGCGTCCATCCGGCAGCTGCTCGACGAGGTCCAGCAGCTCGCCACGTCCCCCCTTCCGGTCGAGCAGTGCGATCCCTGGCCCAACGACATCCTGGCGATTCGGGCGAACATCAGCCGCCTCGCGGAAGAGACCGGCTTCGCGCCGAAGGTCGCCCTCCGCGAGGGCCTCGCGCGCACGGTCTCGTATTTCCGAGGGACCCCGTGACAGCGCCGCAGGTCGGGCTGGCGATCGCGACCTACAAGCAGGACGCCATGGTCTGCGCGTTGCTGGACCACGTGCAGCGAGAGTGCGCCGATCTGTTCCGTACGATCCTCGTCGTCGACTCCCAGGGGAGCGGGGCGATCGCCGCGCACATCAAGGAGCGAGGCTACACGAACGTCGTTCTTCGGGACTACGACCGAAACCTCGGGTCGGCGGGGAACCTGTCGCTGCGCCTGGAGCTCGCGGCGGAGGAGGGGCTCGACTACGTCTACGCGGTTAACCACGACGGCACCGTCGATCGGGACACCGTGACGAAGCTGGTCGCGTTCGTGTCGACGCACGCGCGGATCGGCGCCGCCTATCCAATGCGCTTCATGCGCGGCCGCAACCGGTACGATTTCACGGGCACCATGCGGTTCCCGTTGCCGATCCACCTCGGCGATCGGCATGACTCGCAGTCCCCCATCGACGTGTATTGGGCGAGCAGCAACGGCGCGCTCTACAGCACGGGCCCCGTTCGCGAGGGGCTCTTGCCGTGGGGCGACCTGTGGATGGGGTGGGAGGACCTCGGCTACGGGTGGCTGCTCGAGCGCAAGGGTTGGAAGCAGGTGCTCGTCCCTGGGACGCACTTCGACGACAACTACGAATACAGCAAGCAGCGCGTCATGGGCCGCCCCCTGGTCATCGCGGACAAGCCCGCGTGGTACGCGTATTACGGCACCCGGAACCTCATCTTGGTCACGCGGCGAACGGACTCGGCGCCCCTCGACTACGTGGGAGTCGCGGCGCGTATCATGCTGGAGGTGGGGCTCACGACCGCCTTCAAGAAGAACAAGCTGACGCGTCTGCGCTACATCGCGGCCGGCCTCCGCGACGGTGTCACCGACCGCGCCGGCAAGTGGCACGTCCCCTAGCAGCCCGTTGATCAACGGACCGAGCCTGCGCGTCGTCCGCGCGGCATCGG
>CAZHGG010000095.1:0-11390 GCA_964531755.1 uncultured Polyangiaceae bacterium | reverse complement strand
ACGCGCCGAGCAGCGCGCCGAGCGCCGCCACCCAGCGCCTGCGCGACGGCGTGCGAGCGCTCGGTCGTCGCTCGCTCACGTCCGGGCGCTCACCGTCGCCCCGAGGCGCGCCCGCCTGGGCGCGTGGGCACGCCCCCTCGCTGCCACCCACGCGAGCTCGAAGATCTCCCACGGAACATCCGCGCCAGGCTACCACGCGGGGGGCGCGTCGCCACGCGGGGACCTCGAATGGCGGGGGTCCCGCGCGCACCCCACAGGCTCGAAGCGGCGCGCATCGAGGCGCCCCGTCACGCCCACCCTTTGTTCCACCAAGCCCCGCCGATCTCTGCTAGGCCCCACCTCCCACGCCCCCAAGCGCGCGCGCACGCCGCTCCTAGAAGCACCGAGGAATGAAGATGAAAGAGAATCTGAAGGTTGGTCTGCTCGGGCTCGGAAACATGGGCCGCAACCACCTGCGCGTCCTCTCGATGCTGAAGGGCGTCGACCTCGTGTTCGTCTACGACGTCGATCAGGAGGCCACGAAGCGGCTGGCGCAGGTGAGCGGCGCGCGACCGCTCACGACGGTGGACGAGGGCCTCGGCGACGTGGACGCGGTGGTCATCGCGACGCCGACCTCGACCCATGCAGACTACATGGTTCAGGCGGCCTCGAAGGTGAAGAACATCTTCGTGGAGAAGCCCATCGCGCAGAGCCTCGCCGAGGCCCAGCGCCTCGCGGAGTTCGCCGAGCGGGAGCAGCTCAACGTGCAGGTCGGCTTCATCGAGCGCTACAACCCCGCGGTGGAGGGCCTGAAGAACGTCATCGACAAGTCGGCCGGCGTCATCAGCATCGACTTCACGCGCACGAACAAGCTCAGCGCGCGCATCACCGACGTCGACGTCGTGACCGACTTGATGATCCACGACATCGACCTCGCGCTCCACCTGAACGGCCCCGCGCGCCGCGTCTCGGCGCACGGCTACGCCAACGAGAAGATGATCGACTTCGCGTCGGCGCTCATCACCCACGAGAACGGCCGCTTCTCGCGCATCCAGGCGAGCCGCATCACCGAGAAGAAGATCCGGCTCATCGAGGCGACGTGCGTCGACATGTTCGTCGACTGCGAGCTCTTCCGGAAAGAGATCATCATCAGCCGCCAGTCGGAGATCGTGCAGGTGCCCGGCGAGGCCTACAAGATCGCGGCCATTCAGGAGAGCGTGGAGGTGCGCCCCCAAGAGGCGCTGCTCAGCGAGCTGCAGGCGTTCGTGGCGAGCTGCCGTGGCGAGCGCCCCGCGTCGCGTCCGGGCGTCGAGGCGGGCCTCGCCGCGATGCAGGTGTGCGATCAGATCCAGCGGGCGGTGAGGAAGTAGGCGCGTCGCGCCGCGTGGCCGCTACACCGCGCGGACGAGGCCCTTGCCGGCCTCGGTGACGAACTTTTGCCGGCCCACGACGCCGGCGGAGGTCTTCTCGCGCGGGTCGCCGAGCTGCACGAAGGTCACCTCCACGCGGGCGGCCGTGACCCCGACGAGCGCGAAGCCGTACGCGTCCGGATCGGCGTACTTGAGGTGCGGGTTCGAGCGCTGGAGGGCGGGCCCGGCGCCGTTCGTGAAGGCGTCGGCGATGAAGCGGAGCGCCGAGCCGCCCGGCAGCAGGTTGCCGACGAGCGCCTTCATCGACGCCGACGAGATGCCGGCCGTGACGTACTCGACGCCCACCGGCTTCGGGCCCGGCGCGTCGAAGTCGGTGTGCAGCTCGGCGGCGAAGAACGCGTGGATGTCGCCGGTGCACACGACGAGGTTCTCCACCTTGGCGGCGGTGAGCGCCGCGAGGATCTCGGCGCGCTCGCTGCGGAAGCCGTCCCACTGATCGCAGTTCACGTAGGCCGTGTACGAGAAGAGCGCGGGCACCCCGGGCAGATCGCTGAGCCGGAGCGCCATCTGGTACATCTGCACCTCGTTGCCCCAGATCTTCCACGTGGCCTTCGAGGCCCGCAGCTCGTCGAGGAGCCAGGCCTTCTGCGCTGCGCCGAGGAGCGACGGCTTGCGCTGGGCCTCGCGCGGATCGTACGCCGACTTGCGCACGAAGTAGCGCGAGCCCACAGAGCTGTTCGCGGTGGGCTTGCCGACGGCCACGTCGATGGGCCCCTCGGGCACGAGGTGATCGGCGCGGTACATGCGCTGGTCGGTCATGAACAGATCGACGTGCTTGCCGTACGAGAGCGAGCGGTAAATCTTGATGTCGTTTGGGAACGACGCCGCCTTGTCGTACTGCACCTCGGCCGGCTGGAACTCGGAGAACGCGCGGTTGGCGGCGAGCCTCCGCGGGGTGTTCTTCTCGTCGGTGAAGGCCTGGGTGACAGGGTCCTTCTCGTTGAACGAGGTCGAGTGGTCGGCCCAGCAGTCGTCCGCGAACTCGTGGTCGTCCCACGTGATGACGAACGGGTAGAGGCGGTGCACCTCGCGCAGCAGCGGGTCGCTCTTGTAGGCCTTGTAGAGCGTCCGATAGTCGCGGAGCGTGCCCGCGGCGATGCGCGACTTGTCTTGGGCGGCGGAGGTGTCGAGCCCGTCGGGAAGGGTGATCTCGCGGTCGGAGCCCGGCGACTGGAAGCGCGGGTCGTTCGTGGTCTCGTAGATGTAGTCGCCGAGGAACAGGACGAAATCGAGCGGCGCGTTCTCGTCGAGGAGGGCCTTCCACGAGTGCCAGTAGCGGCCGATGGTGTCTTGGCACGAGCAGAACGCGAACTGCACGGGCACGTCGGCGTCGCGCGCTGGCGCGGTCTTGGTGCGCGCGACGCGCGTGGTCGCGCCCCCGGCCTCGAAGCGGTAGTAGTAGTGGCGACCGGGCTCGAGGCCCACGGGCGACACGCGCACGGTGTGGTCCTCGTCCGGCGTGGCCTTCACGGTCCCGCGCGCCACGATCTCGGTGAGGGACTCGTCCTTCGCGACGATGAACTCGAGCTCGATGACGTCGGTCTCCGACCTCTTCGCGCCCGCGGGATCCACGCGCGACCAGAGCAGCACGCGGTCGGGCCGCGGATCGCCCGAGGCGAGGCCCTGCGGGAAGACGGTGTCGCTGGTCTCGGGCGGCGACGTGGGCGGCACGGGCTTCGGCGGGGCCGCGTCGCCGGGGAGAGGCGCGCCGTCGGGGCCGAGGCCGCCGCCGCCGCCGTCGGGCGAGAGCGGCTCGCCGTTCGGGCCGACGCCGGGATCGCTCCCGCACGCGACGTAGAAGACCGAAGCCAGAGAGCTCAGGAGAAAGCTACGTCGCTTCATGCGCGTCATGCGAACGAGAGGGTGCCACGCCCCCTCCTGCGGCGCCAACGCTCACTTCTCGACGGCGCGCGCGCGCCTGCTCCACCGCGCGCGGGCCTTCTCTCGCTCCCCCTCACGCGTGCGCGGCGGCGATCGCGTGGGCAGGGCGTCGAGGGCGTCGAGCAGGCGCTGCGTCGACGCGCTGATCTCCTCGACCGCCGCGGCGAACGCGGCCTCGCCGCCGCGCTGGGGCGACGGGCCGCTCGTGCCGCTCACCTTGCGCACGAACTGGAGGGCCGCCGCGCGGATCTCCTCGGGCGTCGTGGGGGGCTGCATGTGGTGGAGCACGCGGATGTTGCGGCACATGCGGGCGAGGATACCCCACACCCCGCGGCGATAACTCTGACCTATTCGTCTGCGCCGCGGATGCGCGCGAGGACGAGCCGCGCGGTGGTCGAGAGCCCGTCGGGATCGAGCGCCGCCTCCGCCGCGCGGAGCGCCATCGCCACGCGGTGCGCCTCCTCGCGCCCCCGGGGGCTCAGATCCGCCCACGCAGGGTGGTAGCGGAGCTCCCCGCCGAGCGGCGGAGGGCGCCTCGCGCTCACGACCTCCGCGAGGAGGGCGTCGTCGCGCTCGTCCGTCGGTGAGGTCATCGCCCGAGCTCCCCGGGGAGCGTGACCCCGTGCTGTGAGAGGCACGCCGCGAGCTGCCGGCGCGCGCGCGTGAAGTTCTGGAGGAACGTGTTGAGCTGCATCCCGAGGCGGGCGGCGAGGGTCTTGTCGTCGTCAGCGCCCGCGCTGTCGCAGCGCGCGCGGAGGGCCCGCTGCGGGCTCGCCGGGAGCTGCTCGACGCACGCCGCGATCACCGCGCGGAGCAGCGGATCCGGCGGCTCGGGGCCCTCCTCGCCCTCCTCGGCGCGCGCGGCTTCCTCGAGCGACGCGGCGGCGCCGTGGAGCTTCCGCACCTCGCTCACCGCGAGGTTGCGCCCGATTCGGAGCGCGAGCCGCAGCAGGCCGTTCGGCGCGCCATCGGGCACGAAGCGGGGGGCCACCTGCCAGAGGCGCAGCAGGGTCTCCTGGACGACGGCCTCCACGTCGACCCGCGCGGCGAACGACGTGAGGCTCCGCCGCACCACGGGCTCGGCGAACGCGAGCCACGCCGCGAACGCCGCGGCGTCGCCCGCGGCGATGGCGGGCGCGAGGGCGTCGTGGTCGTGGCTCGGGGTCGGCATGGTCAGCGGCGGAGCAGGAGGAGCGCGACGACGGCGCCGAGGAGGAGGAGGGCGAGGAGCAGCACGAAGAGCCAGGCGCGCGACCGGCGCGGAGCGGTCGAGGGCGCGGCCATCGGCGCCCCGGTCGGCATCGCGCGCGACGCGCGGGCCATCTGGGGCAGAGGCGCCGCGCCGAACGCGACCCCGCCCATGGGCGCCTCGCTCACCGAGCTCGGCGCCGGCCCCGCGAGCGCGCTGAACGAGCCGGTCGCGAGTGACAAGAGGTCGGTCTCCTGGAACGCGCCCCCCGAGGCAGAGGCGGCGCGCAGGCCGAAGCCCTCGATCGTCGTGCCGTGAGGGACCTCCTGCGGCACGCTCTCCGCGCGCTCCGCGGCCGCCGGATCCACCGACACTTGGGCGTCGACCGCGACCCACGAGGTGAGGCGCGTGGAGAGCTGGAACAGTACCCCCAACCGCTCGATTTCTTTATCGAAACCGCGGGTTTGTCCGCCCCCGGCGACGCGGGTCTCGAGGTCGGCCACGCGCTCGCGCCCGAAGAGCGCGACGAGCCCTGGGTCGCCCTCGCCCGGGGCCGTGGCGGGCACGTCGATCACGCGCTCCCACCGGCCCGCGACGGTCTCGCCGCGCAGCGTGAGCTTCCCGCCCGCGGGGGCGAGCTTCACGGCGACGCGGAGCGGGCTGCCCGCGAAGACGTCGGGCAAGTGCTCGGGCGCCCGCTCGACGAGCGCGCTGCCCGAGAGCTCCACGTCGGTGAGCGCGGGCGCCGAGGTCCCGCGGAGGAGTGCGCCTAGCGCGCGCTCGGGATCGTCGCCGCCCGCGATCACGCACTCCACGCCGCGCCCGGCGCGCGACATCGCGAGACCGAGCGCCCGGTTCACCGCGGCGCCGACGCCGACGAAGTGGAGCCGGCATCCCCGCGGCAGCTCGCGGAGCAGGGTCCGCACGATCTCGTCCTCGCCGCCCACGTAGCCGTCGGTCACCAGCACCACCTGGCGCTGCGCGCCGCCGCGGAGCGCGCGCATGGCCTCGAGCACGGCCGTGTGCATCTCGGTCGCGCCGCCGGCCTCGAGCGCGCCCACCCACGCGAGCGCCGCCCGCGTCGCGTCGCGCGTGGCGGGGGACATGCCCTCGCGGAAGGCGCGCCGCGCGCTGTTGAACTCCACGAGCTCGAAGCGATCGCCCTCGCCGAGGGACGCGAGCAGGAGCCCCACCGCCACCTTGGCGCAGTCGAGCGGGAAGCCGCCCATCGAGCCGCTCGTGTCGATGAGCACGGTGAGATCGCGCGCCACCGCGCGCGCGGCCGCCTCGGGCGCGGGCGGGACGAGCGTGAGCACGCCGTACGCGTGCTCCGAGAGGGCCGCCCCCTCGGCGGGTCGCGCGGTGCCGAGCGAGAGGCCCACGTCGCGCGCGCCGACGGGCCACCGCACCACCACGTCGCGATCGAGGCGCTCGCCCGCGTGGCTCGCGAAGGCCACGGCGGTCTCCCCGCGCCCGGGGGGCGCGCGGTACGAGGCCTCGGCGTGCGCGGCGTCCGCGAGGGCCAGCCCGCTCGTGATGACGTGCGAGGGCGACTCGGGCCTCCGCCCGTCGACGAGCGCGTCGCGGATCGTCAGCGCGATGTGCGCGCGGAGCGGCAGCGCGTCGCCCGACACCTCGACGCCGACGGCCCGCGCGTCCTCGGTCGCCGAGGCCGGGGCGCCGGCGCTCACGTAGCGCGGCCCGATGACCGTGGGGAGGCGAAGCTCCCACGCGCCGCTCGTCCCCTCGTCGCCGAGCCACGTGAGCGGCAGGTCGACCGTGATCGTCGCCACGAGCGTCGCCCGCGGCGGCAGGTTGCCGAGGCGCTGCGTGAACACGTTCGCGCGCTCCTCGTCGAGGAGGCCGGCCGTGTGCCCGCCCGCGATCGCCGCCTCGTAGGTCTCCCGCGCCTCGCGCTTGGGCTGCACGACGCCGCGCACCTCGCGCCCGTCGACCGAGAACGCGTACCCGCTCACCGCGCCCTCGGGCGGCAGAGGCATGCGGTAGGTCACCGCGAGCCGCTCGTCGTGGACGTTCTCGAACCGCATCCTGACGACCACGCGGGCGAGGCCGTGCCCGGCGTGCGCGTCGAGCGTCACCTCACGGAGCGGCAGCGCGCGGCCGCGCGCGTCGACGAGCGAGGCCCCCGTCGCCCCCTCGGCGTCGTGGGTCTCGCGCCCCTCCTGGCGCGCCCAGCTCGCTCGCGCGTTCGTGCCTGCCATCGTCCCTGCCACGTGTGAGTGACCTTGCGTGTGTACCTGCGTGTGCGCCATCGCGGAGTCCTTTCGTCGGGGTTCGCGGGAGAACGCGGAGAGGCCGGCCGCTTGTGACAGCGGCCGCGTCGATTTTTTTCCGGTTCACGCAAGTCGCCGAGAATGCAGAAGAAACCAGCGTCCTTGGCCGTGAGGGACCGTCGCCTCTGGGGCGCCGGGTCGTGTTATTCGAGTTGTGTGCGGCCCGGCTTCCCCAGCGTCACCGCCACGCTCGTCGCGTTCGCGCGGGGCGCGGCCTCGAGCCCAGGCATGGGCGCGCCGCCGTTCCGCGACGACCACGCGCGCGTCCTGTTGCCGTTCCCCGTGGGCGCGCTCCTCCCCCGCGCGGGCGCCCCCGCGGCGCGCGTGGCGCAGGGGCTGCTGCGGGCCGCGTCGCTCGGCCTCGTGGACCACCTGGCGATGCGCTCGCACGCGATCGACGCGGAGATCGCGGAGGCCGCGGCCGCGGGCGTCGAGCAGCTCGTGCTGCTGGGCGCGGGGCTCGACGCGCGCGCGCATCGGCTCGACGCGCTCCGCGACGCGCGGGTGTTCGAGGTCGATCACCCCGCGTCGCAGGGGTACAAGCGGCGCCACGCGGCGGGCCTGCCCGTGAAGGCGCGCGCCCTCGTCTACGTGCCGCAAGACTTCGCGACCGACACGCTGGAGGCCGCGCTCGGGCGCGCCGGGCACGACGCCGCGCGCGCGACGGCCTGGGTGTGCGAGGGCGTCACGATGTACCTCGCCCCGGCGGAGACGCGCGCGCTGCTCGCGGCCGTCCGCGCGCTCTCCGCGCCCGGAAGCCGGCTCGCGCTCACGTACATGGAGACGGGGCGGCACCCGCTGCCGGGCCCGCTGCGGGGCCTCGTGGACCTGCCCCTGCGGGCCTTCGGCGAGCCGTTCCGTGGCACGTTCAGCCGCGCCGAGATCGCGGAGCTCGCGGAGCGCGAGGGCTTCCTCGTGCGCTCCGACACGAGCTCCGCCGCCTGGGCGCGGCGCTTCGCGGGCCGCTCGGCGGCGCTCCTGCGGAGCGAGCGCCTGCTGGTGGCCGAGCGCGCGTAGGCCCTCGCGGGCAGGTCACCGCGTCCAGCCGAGCTCGAGCGCCGTCGCGGGGCCCACACCCACCTCGTCGAGGGTGTCGATGAGCGCCTCGGCGCCCTCGGCGACGAGCCGCCCGCGCGCCATCACGTCGGCGCGGCGCTGCGGGTAGAGCGGTCGCTGCGCGGGATCGGCGAGCCCCTGCGGCACGAGCGTGCGCCCGTCGGCCCCGTACTTGTCGGTCGCGCCGAGCGTGTGGAGGGTCTCGTGGGCGATCACCGCGAGGGCGACGTCGACCATGCGCTCGTCGAGCTCGACGTCGACCTGGCCCACCCAGCCTCCCTGCTCGCTCTGCCCCTCGACCCACGCCTTCTTGGCGCTCACGGGGGGCCGCAGCCGCACGTAGATGCGCGCGTCGTACGAGCCCGCGTCGACCCCGGCGCCCTCGTCGATGGCGCGCGTGTACTGGCGCGTCGCCCACGCGTGCTGCGCGAGCTCGGCGACGCCGGCCCCGGCCGCGCGCGGCGCCTCGAGCTCGGTCACGAAGGGACCCGACACGCGGAACCGCAAGGGCCTGGGCATGCCGGCTCGGTATCTCGCGCCCTCGGCGGCGAGGCGCGCCTCGAGCGTGGGCACGCGCGCCTGGAGGGCGGCGACCGCGCCCGGCGCGACGGGGCGCGACGCGAGGAGCACCACCGCGATCTCCAGCGTGTGGTCCCACTCGTTGCGCGCTCTCCGCCGCCGCACGTCGGTCGCCGCGTAGAGGACCACGCTGAGCAGCACCGTGACGAGCACGAGCACCCTCGCGCGAAAGAAGAGCCCACGGCGGGCGGTGGCCGCGCGGGTCTCGTCGGCCACCTCTTCGCGCATGGCGCGAGCGTAGCGCGGCCGCGCGCCGCGCGGGCGGCGACCTCAGGCCTTGGCCGCGGCGCTGCGCACGCGCGCGAGGAGCCGATCGAGCTCCGCGCGCGTGTCCCCTCGGACGAGCGGGTTCTGTGTATTTTGCACGTTCCCGCCGAGCACCGAGGTGATGTGGCGCACGGCGCTCTCGGGCTTCGGGTTGTGAAAGAACAGCTCCGCGAGCTCCCCCGCGTACCACGCGCCCACGAACGTGCGGAACACGCTCACGGCGCGCTGGAGCGGCGCCTCGTACTCGGCGCGCCAGTCGACGACCTCGCCCGCGAGCTCGCGCGCCGCGAGGGCGGCCGCGAGGCTGCCCGACTCCATGGCGAACATGACGCCGCTGGAGAACACGGGGTCGAGGAAGTCCCCCGCGTTGCCGGCGATGGCGTAGCCCGGGCCCGCGAGCCGGGTCGTCCGGCGCGACCAGCCGCGGAGCACCTGCGTGGGCATGGCGGGGCGCGCCTGCGCGAGGCGCCGCGACGCCACGGGATCGGTGGCGATGAGCGACCACACCTTCGCCGAGTCGGTGTCGCCCGACGTCGCGAAGAGGGCCTCCTCGGCGACCACGCCGACCGACGTGCGCCCGTTGGAGAAGGGGATGACCCACAGCCACGCGCCGCTCGGGTGGATGGTGACCCAGATGTCGCCGCCGGCCTCGCCCTCGGGCCGCCGATCGCCCTCCACGTGGAGGTAGCGCGCGGTGCGCGTGGGCATGTCCGCGGGGGCCTCGAGCGACAGCGCCTGGGCGAGCACGCGGCCCGGACCGCTCGCGTCGAGGACGAAGCGCGCGCGCACCTCCACAGCGCGGCCGGTGAGCTCGTCGTGCAGGCCGAGCCGCGCGCCCCCTCGCTCCGCGCCGAGCTCGACCCGCGTCACCGAGACGCCGAAGCGCACGTCGGCCCCCAGCGCGAGCGCGCCCGTCGCGAGGGTCTGGTCGAAGTCGTCGCGCGGCACCTGGTACGCGAAGGCGAAATCGCCGGGCAGGCTGCGCTCGAACGCGAAGCGCTGCGACTCGCCCCGTCGAAAGAAGGTGGCGCCCCGCTTCACCTCGTACCCGCGCGCTTCGACGCGAGAGAGCAGCCCCGCGCGGCCGAGGAGGTCGAGGCACCGCGGGAGCAGCGACTCGCCTACGACGTGGCGCGGGAAGATCGCGCGCTCGAGGACGAGCACCGTGTGGCCCGCCGTCGCGAGCAGGGCCGCCGCGAGGCTGCCGGCGGGGCCTGCGCCGATGATGACGACGTCGACCTCGGTGGGGTAGGGGAGCACCCGCGCGAGTATCGTCGGGGTCGTCCAGGGTTGCCACACCCATCGCCGCCGCACCGCCGCGCCGTCGTTGACGATCCCGCCGCGCGGCGCGACGCTCGACGCATGTCCCACGCGCGCTCTGGCCTCCCGCTCGTCGTCGCCCTCGCCGTCGCGCCCGCGTGCGGGGCGTCCGTGCCGCCCTCGTCTGCCCCGTCTGCGCCCGCGCCCGCGCACACCCCCGCGCCGAGCGCGGCGTCGCGCGCCCGCTTCAAGGACGACGTGGCGCTGCTCCAGCGGCACGGCGAGGTGGTCGTGCTCGAGAGCCCCTCCGGCGGTCGCGTCGCCGTCTCGCCCACGTACCAGGCGCGCGTCATGACGAGCGCCGTCGGGCCCGACGACGAGAGCCTCGGCTTCGTGCACCGGGCCTTCATCGAGGCGGGCAAGACGGGCACGCAGTTCGACAACTACGGCGGAGAGGACCGCTTCTGGCTCGGGCCGGAGGGGGGCCAGTACGGCCTCTACTTCCCCAAGGGCGCGCCCTTCACGTTCGCGGCGTGGCAGACCCCCGCGGCGTTCCAGGAGGGCGCGTGGGTGGCGTCCGAGCGCGCGCCCAATTCGTTGACATTTCACCGAAAAATGTCCGTGGAGAGCCGCCTCGGGGCGCGCTTCGACCTCGACGTGACGCGGGCGCTCCGCGTCCTCGACGCGGCCGACGTGCAGCGCCACCTCGGCGTCGCGCCGACCTCCCGCGTGCGCTGGGTGGCCTTCGAGTCGCGCAACGCGGTGACCAACGCGGGCGCGGCGGCGTGGACCGAGGCGACCGGGCTGCTCAGCGTGTGGATCTTGGGGATGTTCGCGCCCGCGCGCGACGCGAAGGTGATCGTGCCGTTCAACGCCGCCGCCGAGGGCCCGGTGGTGAACGACGCGTACTTCGGGAAGGTGCCGCCGGAGCGCCTGGTCGTGCGCGGCGCCGCGCTCATCTTCACGTGCGACGGCGAATACCGGAGCAAGATCGGCCTCGGGCCCGCGCGCGCGCGGAGCGTGGCGGGGAGCTACAGCCCCGGCGCGCGCCTGCTCACGGTCGTGCACTACGACAAGCCCGAGGGCGCGCGGCGCTACGTGAACAGCATGTGGGAGGAGCAGCGGGAGCCCTTCGCCGGCGACGTGCTGAACAGCTACAACGACGGCCCTCCCGCGCCCGGCAAGCCCCCGCTCGGCGGCTTCTACGAGCTCGAGACCAGCTCGCCCGCCGCGGCGCTCCGGCCCGGCGAGACGCTCACCCACACGCACCGCACCTTCCACTTCGTGGGCGACGCGGCCGACCTCGAGCCGATCGCCAAGGCGGTGCTCGGGGTGTCGCTCGCGGAGCTGCGATGAGCGGGTGGCGGGGCGCGCGGGCCGCCCTCTCGCTCGTGGTCGCGCTCGGCGCCTGCGCGCCCGCCCCGCACACCCCGCCCGCGGCGCCCGGTCAGTGCG
>CAZHGG010000094.1:0-11476 GCA_964531755.1 uncultured Polyangiaceae bacterium | reverse complement strand
CTCCCGCTCGGCGAGGCGCTGGCGCTCGCGCCCGACGGGGGGCGGTTCGCGCTCGCCCCGGGCGCCGCCGAGCCGCTCGGCCGCGGGCTCGATGCGCACCTCGGGGCGGCCCTCACGTTCGCCGTGGGCCCCGAGGGGGGGCTCACCGACGGAGAGCTGGGTGAGCTGGAAGATGCTGGATTTGCTCGCGTTTCTCTCGGTCCGTTCGTGCTCCGCACCGAGACGGTCGTCGCCGCCGTGCTCGGCGCGGTGCGCGTGCTCGACGCGGCGCGGGATCTCGAGGCGGCGCCGCCAGGCGGGTGAGACGCGGTCGAGGTCGCCGCGGGGCGGGCGCCTCGCGAAAACGGTGCTAGGGATGGAGGGCCCATGCTCCGCGCTCACCCCCTCGCCGCCGCCCGTCCCCCGCTCGCGCGTGGAGGGCTCCTCCTCGGCCTCGCCGCCGCCGCTTGCCTCGCGGTGGCCGGCTGCTCCGCGGAGTCGTCGTCCGGCCCCGACGGCGCCGACCTCGAGGGCGCGGTCATCCCCAACATCGAGGACCTCACGGGCAAGAGCGTCCAGTGGATCTACTCGGGTCCGCTGCCGGCCCTCGAGAGCCCGCAGGTCGAGGTGTCGCTCCAGGCGAGCGTCGCGCTCGTCACCGGGCTGCTCCCCCGCGACTACGACCTCGCCAAGCTGCCCGCCTACGTGAAGACCGCCTCGGTCGACGGGCGCACCCGCGTCGCGGTGGGCTACCCGGTGGCGACGGCCGCCACCGACCAGATCGACCGCACGCGCAACGCGCCGTACCGCAACTGGCCGGGCGACAACAAAACGCTCTATTCCATCCCCTTCACGCCGTCGAACCGCACCAGCGAGAACACCGACGCCACCATGTGGGGCGGCTTCCCGTTCATCAAGTACTCGCCGGTCGGCCACGCGTTCCACGGCCCCATCGACGTCGCCCCCGCCGAGGAGGGCGGCGAGGTGTGGAAGCTCAAGCGCGGCCCCCTCTCGCACGGGTGCAACCGCATGAACGGCGAGCACGTCGTCGAGCTCGCGCACCTCATCGGCACCGACATGGCGACCCGCAACTACGCGGAGAACACGGTGCTGCGCACCGCCGGCAAAGACGGCGTCGGCGTGCCCGTGTTCGTGCGCGACGCCCAGGTGTTGTGGGGCGGCAAGGCGGTCGACTCCGACTACCCCGTGTACCCGGGGTACGAGGCGCGCGTGAAGCGCCCCGCGGCGAGCGAGGCGGTGATGTTCCGCTCGTGGGACGCGAGCGCCACCGAGTACCGCTCGTTCGTGTGCCCGCTCGACAAGAAGTGGCTCCGTCAGAAGGGCCTCACGTCGGTGCCTGCCGGCTACTGCAAGACGCGGTGGCCGAACGCCGAGTGGTTCGCGGACTGGTCGCGCTTCGGCTTCCGGTAGCGCGCCCGCGCCGCGCGCGCTTCATGTATCGTCGCGCGCATGAAGCCTTGGAGCACCCGTGCGCGCGGCCTGTCCGCCGGCCTCTTCCTCCCCCTCCTGTTCGCTGCCTGCGGGGCCCCCGAGCCGCCCGTCGTGCCGCCCGTCGCGCCGCCGGAGCCTCCCGTGACCGTGCCGCCGCCGCCCGCCGCCAAGACCGTGCCGGGCCCGTCCGGCGTCGACGTCGCCGCCCTCGACCGGAGCGTGGCGCCGTGCGACGACTTCTTCACGTTCGCTTGCGGCGGCTGGGTGAAGACCCACCCGATCCCCGACGAGGAGGCGAGCTGGATGCGCAGCTTCAGCGTCATGCGCGAGGAGAACGAGAAGCTCCTCAAGGAGATCCTCGAGGGCTACGCGGCGGGGAAGGACAAGGACGACCCCTACGCCAAGCTGCTCGGTGACTTCTACGGAAGCTGCATGGACGAGGCGGCCATCGAGGCCGCCGGCACAAAGCCGCTCGAGGCCGACCTCAAGCTCGTAGAGCAGGCGAGGGACGTGCGGTCGCTCTCGACCGTCATCGGCAAGCTCCACAAGTCGGGCACCACGGTGTTCTTCGACTACGGGCCCGAGCAGGACTTCAAAGAGGCGAGCCGCGTCATCTTCGCGCTCCACCAGGCTGGTCTCGGGATGCCCGAGCGCGAGTACTACCTCAAGACCGACGCGAAGGCGGTCGAGCTGCGTGCAAAATACACGAAGTTCGTGACCAACGTGTTCGGCCTGCTCGGTGAGAGCCAGGTCAAGTCGAAGCAGAGCGCGGCCGACGTGCTCGTCGTCGAGCGCGCGCTGGCCGAGATCTCGTTCACCAAGACCGATCTGCGCGAGCCCAAGAAGAACTACCACCTCGTCAAGCGGGCCGATCTGCCCGCGGCCGCCCCGAACTTGGGCTGGGATCGCTACCTGACCGAGCTCGGAATGGAAGGCACGGCCGACTTCAACGTCGCGCAAGACACCTACTTCAAGGGCCTCTCGGCCCTGCTCGACGGCAAGAAGCTGCCGCTCCCGAAGGTGCGGGCCTACCTGCGCTTCCACGTCACCCGCGACGCGCTCTCTCGGCTGCCGAAGCGCTTCGTCGACGAGGGCTTCGCGTGGCGGCAGGCGATCTCGGGCGCCAAGAACCTCCCGCCTCGGTGGAAGCGGTGCGTGCGGGCGACCGACGCGGCCTTGCCCGAGGCGCTCGGTCAGCCGTTCGTCAAGCGCACGCTCGGGGCTGGCGGAAAGGAGGCCGTGCAGAAGCTCATCCTCGCCATCGAGGGCGTCATGCAGGGCAACCTCGCCGGGCTCGCGTGGATGGACGAGCCCACGCGGAAGCTCGCCCAGGCGAAGCTCGCGAAGATCGCCAACAAGATCGCCTACCCCGACAAGTTCCGCAGCTACGAGGGCCTCTCGGCGGACCGCGCGAGCTACAACCGGAGCGCCAAGGCCGCCGAGGCCTTCGAGATCCAGCGGCAGCTCCGGAAGGTGGGCAAGCCGGTCGATCGCGCCGAGTGGCAGATGAGCCCGCCCACGATCAACGCGTATTACGACCCGCTCCTGAACGAGATGGTCTTCCCGGCGGGCATCCTGCGCCCGCCCTTCTATTCGACCACCGTCGCTGCGCCCGCGAACTTCGGCGGCATCGGCATGGTCATGGGGCACGAGCTCACGCACGGCTTCGACGACGAGGGGCGCCAGTTCGACGCCGACGGCAACATGAAGTCGTGGTGGACGCCGGCCGTGGACGCGGAGTTCGTGAAGCGCGCCTCCTGCGTGGAGAAGCAGTTCTCCGAGTACACTGTGCTCGGCGACGCCCACGTGGACGGGAAGCTCACCCTCGGCGAGAACCTCGCCGACCTCGGGGGCGTCAAGCTCGCGCTGATGGCGCTCGAGAGAGAGATCGGCAAGGACGCCAAACAGTCCGAGGGCGAGTTCACCCCGCGCCAGCAGTTCTTCCTTGGGTTCGCGCAGGCGTGGTGTGGCAGCTACCGCGACGAGGCGATGCGCCTGCTCGTAGCCACGAACCCGCACTCGCCGCCACAGCTCCGCGTCAACGGCCCGCTCTCGAACACGGCCGCCTTCGCCGAGGCGTTCCAGTGCAAGGCGGGCCAGAAGATGGTCCGCAAGGAGCGCTGCGAGGTCTGGTAGCCACAAACGCGCGACCGCGGCTGCGCGAGGGCGCGGCCGCGGCGTGTCGTGCCGGTGCTTCGGGCCCTGGCCTACTCGGGCAGGTAGCGGAGGATCGCCCCGCCCAGGAACTCGCCGTGCTTCTTCTCGGCCACGATGACGTCGCCGCCGATCTGACACACCGAGTCGCCCACGAGGGCGCGGAACTCGGCTTCGGTGCGCACCGGCGAGGTCTTCACCTCGATGATGCCGAGCTGCTCGTGGCGGCGCCGGGGCGCGCGAGGCATGAGCTCGAGGCGGCAGCCGGCCGGCTTGGGCATCTCAGTGCCGACGTCGCTGCGGATGACGTTGTAGGCGGGCATGGGCACACATGCCGCGGCGCCTCCCGCCAGCGAGAGGCCGACGATCGCGACGCTCGAGAGCGCTGCCAGCCCCCCGCTCCGCGACGACGCTCGTGCTCGACCACCTACACCGTGACCCATAGCCGCTCCTCCTCCATCGCCGTTCTGGCGCACTGCCGCGAGGGTACTCGATCGGCAGCGGGTGGGGGCGAAACTTTGCGCTAGAAGCCGGCGACCTGGGCGGCGAGGTCGGGCGACTCCTTGATGTCGCCCTTGGTGCATTGGGTCCGGAGGTTGCGGATGGTCTTCACCGGCCAGTCCTTCTGGAACAGGTTCACGACCCAGGTCGGGAGCGAGCCCTTCGGGTCCGCGTGGATCTCGGTGACGACGAGCGTCTTCTGCCCCCCCTCGACCGAGGTGAGCACGAACGAGCTGTGGAGGATCTGCCCCCGCACGTGCGACGTGGGCGGCGCGCTGGGGTCGGCCACCGAGTGGATGCGGATGGTGACGCGCTTGTTGGCGCGATCGAACTCCGCCCTCGCGTCGGTCACGAAGTCGCGGTCGGCGATCAGCGGCGGCGACTTGAGGTGCGTGTACACGATGCGCTCGAAGGGCGACACCTGGCGGACGATGTGCGCGTCGGCCACGCTGTCCATCCACTCCGGCGTGCGGTTCGAGTCCGTCACCACGGCGGCCACGCGCGCGATGGGGGCGTTGACTACGCCGATACCCTTGAACGCGATGACCGGGCTGCCCTCGATCTCCTGCTTGAACACCGTGACGCCGCCGCTCTCCGTGACGCGCTCCCAGCGCGGAGCGTCGGCTGAACCCGACGAGGTGGCGAGCACGGGGGCGAGGGCGAGGGCGAGGGTGAGGGCGAGCTTCCGGATGCGCATGCCCCCTAACGTGGCCCATGTAAGCGAAAGTGGTAGGGTAAAATGCAACTTCTTCGCGATCACTTCGTGTGTCTCTCGGCGGCCACGCGCGCGCCGCGCCTGCCCGGCCTTCGCGGTGGGGTAAGGTACCCGGTGGAGGAACGCTCATGGTGACACGTCGAAGGTTGGCGCTCGGCGCCGCGGCGGGACTCGCGGCGCTCGGCGGGCTGTTCACCGCGTGCGGCGACGCGGCGATCGATCCCCAAGGCGACGCCGCGCCGCCGTCGGCGTCCCCGGAGGCCGCCGCCGCGCCGTGCGCGGTGTGCGGGACGGCTCGCCAGGCCTGTCCTTCGCTGGACCTCGCCGCGTGCGAGGGCGCGTGCGCCGCGGGGCGCCTCGAGGGGCGTGACGGCGGCGTCACGCGTGACGTGGCGCGCTGCCTCGCCTCCGCGGGGGGCGACTGCGCCGCGGTGGCCGACTGCCTCCGCCTCCCGCCGGTCGAGCCGTTCCACGAGGGCCCCTACGGCACCAAGCCGAAGGACACCGCCGGGCCCTTCGTGCTCCCGACCACGAAGGGCGACTGGGACTTCAAGAGGGAGTGGACCGGCGAGGACAGCTACGTGTTCCTCATGTACGCGCCGGGCGACCTCGGCGACTACTCGACCACCCTCTACAAGGGCTCGCTCGTCCGAGACGTGCTCGCGAAGTCGCCGCCGCACGTGCACTACTTCTTCCTGCCCCTCCGCCGCGACACGGGCTGGGCGGAGGCGCGCGATCGCTGGCAGGCCGAGCTCGAGGGCGCGGAGGGTGACTGGGCGAAGCGCGTGCACTTTACAGACACCTTCGCGGTCGACCTGCCCGGGTGGATTGGCGAGATGATGAAGGCCCGCGTCGCCTCGCGGCCGGCGTACAAGCAGTACGACACGATGGGCTTCGCCATCGATCGGTTCCAGCGCATCCGCGAGGTGGGCATGCTCGGCCAGCTCGGCTCGAACGGCATCGTCCCGAAGCTCTCGTTCCTCGTGAACGAGCCCCTCCACTACGAGTTCGAGTGGGCCCGCGCGCGCGCCCGCGCGGCGCGCCCGGCCACCGTGGTCTCCCTCGCCAAGGCGCAGACGGTCTACGACACCTTCGAGACCGACGTGACGCTGCCCGACGCGGCGACGATGGCGACCTTCGACACGCTCGAGGCCGATCTCACCACCGACTGCGTCGACCACCGGGACGGCGAGTGCGGGGCGTGGGACTACCTCTCGCACCTGTGGGTGTGCGAGCCGCCCGCCGCGGCCGACGCGGGCGCCGGCGACGCGGGGACGCCCGCGTGGCGCTGCGACGCCGAGCTCGCGCGGTGGATCACCTCCTACTGGCGCGAGGGCCGCTGGGTCACCGACATCTCCGGCGTCCTCCCGCTGCTGAAGGGTGGCGCGACGCACTTCAAGTGGCGCGCGAACGGCCAGTTCGATCCGCGCAAGACCAACTACGTGGTCTCGCTCTCGCTGCGCCTCTCGAACCAGAAGAGGGGCATGCGACCGGTCGCCGCGATCCCGCTCTGGCAGGGCGGCAACTGGAACCCGAGCTACGACGACGCGCACCCGGAGCTGCAGGTGGACGTGCCCGCCGGCGCCAAGAAGGTGGAGCTCTACACGCTCATCACGGGCCACGGCGCCGCGACCGGCAACTGCGCCGAGTTCTGCGATCACGAGCACCTCTTCGCCGTCAACGGCGCGGTGAAGAAGCGGAGCTTCCCAGGCGCGCGCTCGGCGCTCGGCTGCGCGAACGACGTCAACAAGGGCGTCGTGCCGAACCAGCTCGGCACGTGGTACTTCGGCCGCGGGGGGTGGTGCCCCGGGCAGGACGTCGCGCCCGCGATCTTCGACGTCACGAGCGCCGCGAAGGTGGGCCAGGCCAACACCCTCTCCTACAAAACCACCTTCGGCGGACAGCCCGTCGACGTGGCGCGCGGCAACATCGTGCTGAGCTCCTACCTCGTCGTGTGGCAGTAGCGCGGGCCGCGCGGTTCGACGGGAGGCCGCATCTCGTGGCAAGGTGTGAAGATGCGCTCGATCTTCGCCCTCACCGCGCTCGCCTCGCTCCCCCTCGCCGCCCTCGCGTGTGGCAGTGACGCCACCGGCGATCCGCAGCCCCCGGCCACGACCGAGCCGCCCGAGCCCACGTGCGGCGACGGCGTGGCGGCCAAGCGCTTCCCCGGCGGCGACCCGAACGGCCACGTCGACCCGTTCGGGGCGAAGGCGGCGGGCCAGGCGCGCGCGGGCCGCGTCCGCGACCTCAGCGGCGTGAAGCGCCCGGACGACGCGCGAAACCGCCTCCTCGACACCGACTTCGTCATGGCGAACGACAAGATCGCCGTGTTCATCGAGGGCGCGCGCGCGAGCGACGGCTACAACCCCTTCGGTGGCGAGATCAACGCCATCGAGGTCGTCGGGGCCGACGGCCGCCCCGCTGGCGTGAGCCAGTACGGCGAGATGCTCCTCGCGCTCTCGCGGCAGGTCGTGGCGCCCGAGACCGTGACCGTGCTGGCCGACGGCTCCGACGGCAAGGCCGCGGTCGTGCGCTCGTCGGGGGTGTTGAAGAACATCCCGTTCCTCGAGACCTTCCGCGGCCTCTTCCCGGACGAGTACAACTTCCCCGCCGCGCTCGACTACGTGCTCGAGCCCGGCGCCTCGAAGGTGAAGCTGCGGCTCTCCTTCATGAACACGCGCCCCGAAGAGCTGTCGTTCAGCGGCAAGCAGATGTTCGGCTTCTTCCACTCGAGCCGCTCGTCGCTCTTCACCGAGAGCGGTGGCTACGGCGTGCCCAAGGGAAAGCACCCGTGGGTGGGCTTCGACGGCGAGCGCACGAGCTTCGCGGTCGCGCAGCCCGGCAAGGAGCTCGAGTTCGCGCTCGAGGTCTCGGGCTTCCAGTACTTCCAGGGCTCGGGGCTCACGGCGGAGGCGTGCAAGACCGTCGAGACCGACTACGCGGAGGTCCTCGCCGGCGGCCCCGAGCTCGACGGGCTCCTCCAGGCCGTCCAGGCGACGAGCGGGGGCCCGGCCCGCCACGAGGTGAAGGGCACCGTCGAGAGCGACGACGGCGCGAAGCTCGGCGGCGCGGCGGTCGTGGTGACCGGGCAAGACGGGCGGGTGCTCTCGCGCGGCCACGCAGACAAAGAGGGGGCGTTCTCGCTGCGCCTGCCCCCGCAGGCCGCCACCGCGTACGCCGTCGTCCCCGGCTACGCCACGAGCCCGGCCGTGAGCCTCGCCGCCGACGCGACCACCGCGAAGCTCGTGCTGGCGAAGGGCGCGACGATCAACATCGTCGCGAAGGAGGCGGGCACGAACGAGCCGCTGCCGGTCCGCGTGCAGATCCTCCCGCAGACCGCCGTGCCGAAGGCGCCCGAGGCGTGGGGGCTGGTCCAGGAGCCCGGCGGCGTGCTCCTCCAGGAGTTCCCGGCCGACGGCGTGGCGCGCCTCGTGGTGCCGCCGGGCTCGCACCGAGTGATCGTGTCGCGCGGCTTCGACTACGAGCTCTTCGACCAGGTGGTGACGGCGGAGGCGGGCAAGGTGACCGAGGTGCCCGTGACCCTGCTCCGGAGCGTCGACACCACCGGCGTGATGTGCGCGGACTTCCACATCCACTCGAATTTTTCGGCGGACTCCGACGACACGGTGCCCATGAAGGTGCGCGCGGCGGTGGGCGAGGGCCTCGAGCTGCCTATCTCGAGTGAGCACGAGTGGATCATCGACTTCAAGCCGGTCATCGCGAAGTTGGGGCTCTCCAAGTGGGCGTCGAGCTTCCCCTCCGAAGAGCTCACGACGTTCTCGTATGGCCACTTCGGCGTGATCCCGCTGAACCCCATCCCGGGCGCCATCAACAACGGCGCCGTCGACTGGGTGGGGAAGTCCCCGCCGGACATCTTCAAGCTCGTCCACGCCCGGCCCGAGAAGCCCGCGCTGATCGTCAATCACCCGAACAGCCAGGGCTTCGGCGGCTACTTCTCCGCGACCGTGTACGACTACGCCACGGCGAAGGGCCGCGACGGCGTGTGGAGCGAGGAGTTCGAGGCGCTCGAGGTGTTCAACAGCTCCGACTTCGACCGAAACCGCGACGCCTCCGTGAAGTCGTGGTTCTCGATGCTGAACGCCGGAAAGACCACGTGGGCGGTAGGCAGCTCCGACAGCCACCACTGGCGCACGGCGAAGATTGGCTATCCGCGCACCTGCATGAACTTTGGCCACGACGACCCCAACAAGGTCACCCCCGAGTCGGTGCGTGACTTCATCAAGACCGGCGCCGCGATCATCTCCGGCGGCCTCTCCATGACCGTCCAGGGGCCGGGCGGGGCCGGGCCGGGCGGCACCGACAAGGCCGGGGCGTACAAAGTCACGGTCTCCGCGGCGAGCTGGGTCGACGCGACGGAGCTCGAGGTCCTCGTCGACGGCGAGACCGCGAAGACGGTCCCGCTCGGCGCGTCGGTGGGCCCGGGCCCCGCCAAGCGCTACGACCTCACGGTCGACGTCGCGCCCACGGCGAGCCGCGCGCGCCACTACGTGGTGTTCGTCGCGAAGGGCGCGCGCGATCTCGCGCCCGTCTCGCCCGGGGACAAGCCCTTCGCCGCGTCGAATCCGATCTTCTTCTGACCGCTGCCTGCGAGCCCCTCTCTCTCGACCCACGCGCGCCCCCGGGGTGCTAAACCCCCGCGTGTGCCTGATCTCGTCGAGCTCGACCGCGACCACCCCGGGTTTCGCGACCCCGCCTACCGCGCGCGTCGCAACCGCATCGCCGCGCTCGCGCTCGCGCACCGGCCGGGCGCGCCGCCGCCCCTCGTGGAGTACGAGCCGCACGAGGTGGGCGTGTGGGCCACCGCGCTCGCGCACCTCACTCCCTTGCACGAGCGCTACGCTTGCCCGACGTACCTCGCGCGGGCACCGAGCCTCGGCTTCCACGCGGGGCACGTCCCGTCGTTCGGCGAGGTGAACGAGGCGCTCGCGCCGCTCACGGGGTTCCGCCTCGAGCCGGTCGCGGGGCTCGTCACGCCGCGCCAGTTCATGGAGCGCCTCGCCGACGGGGTGTTCCTCGCCACGCAGTACATCCGGCACGCGTCCGCGCCGCTCTACACGCCCGAGCCCGACATCATCCACGAGCTCATCGGCCACGCGCCCATGCTGGCCGATCCGGGCTTCGCGGAGCTCAACCGCCTCTTCGGCGAGGCCACGCTCCGCGCCGACGCGCGCCAGATCGAGGCGCTCATCCGCCTCTACTGGTACGTGCTGGAGTTCGGCGTCTACGGCCCGCCGGAGGGGCGCCGGGTCGTGGGCGCCGGGCTCCTCTCGTCGTTCGGTGAGCTCGGGCGCTTCACGCAGGAGGCCGAGCTCCGGCCCTTCGATCTCGAGGTCATCGCCGCCACGCCCTTCGACCCGACGGACTACCAAGGGGTGCTCTTCGTCGCCCCGTCGGAGGAGGCGCTGCGGCGCGCGCTCGGAGACTGGCTCCGGGCGATCTGAGCGCTTGTGCGTGCAAGCTGCACGCAACTTGGGTGCTCGACGCCGCGCTCGATCGCGGGCTGCGCGCGCGGACGCTGCGCGGAGGCTGCGATGACCGCTCGAGGCGTCGCCGGCGGCGCAGCGGTGAACAAGCGGGCTCTTTCGCGAACCCCGGGTAGACTCAAGGCGTGGGCATCGCCCGCGTCTTGGGGGCCTCGGCTTGGAGCGCGTCTAGAAATGAAGTCTTCTGCGTGGTGGGTGGTGGTGGCGGCGCTCGGGCTCGCGGGCGCGCCGGCGGGGTGCGCGACCGGCGAGGCCGCGCCCGACGACGAGGGCGAGGACCCCAGCGCGACTGTGCCCGACGGCGGCGGCGCCGGGCCCGACGGCGCGCCCAAGCCCCCGCCGGGGGCGTGCGTGCCGGGGCAGTGCCCGCCCAACACGTGGAACCTCGACGGGAAGACCGAAGGGGAGAGCTGCGGGTGCGAGTACAGCTGCACGAAGCGCAGCGAGGACGACGAGCTCGATCCCGCGTTCGAGGACGCGAACTGCGACGGCTCCGACGGCGTGGTCGGCACCTGCGTGTACGTCTCCGTGTCGAAGGGCGACGACGCGGGTGACGGCACCCGGCAGAAGCCGCTGAAGACCCTCGCGCGCGCGGTGCTCGTGGCCGGCTCGGGCACGAAGAAGCGCCCCGTGTGCGTGTCGGCCGAGAAATACGCCGAGTCGGTCGACCTGCCCTCCGGCGTGAGCCTCTACGGCGGCTTCGACCAGGCCGACACGGCGTTTCCGTTTCGGCGGTCGCGCAAGCACGGCGCGACCGACATCGCGACCACGATCGTCGCGCCCACCACAGGGCCGCTCGCGGGCGACGGCGTGCTCATCCGAGAGCTCCGCGAGGACATGCACGTCGAGAACCTCACGATCGAGGTGAAGATCCCCGAGGCCCAGGACGGCAAGAGCGTCTACGGCGTGCGGGTGATGAGCTCGTCGGGCGGGCGGCTCTTCGTCCGCAAGAACGTCTTCCTGCTGGGCAACGGCAACCAAGGCGAGCGCGGCACCACCGACGTGGCGCCGCCCACCACGCCGGCCGGCAGCGGCAACACGGGCGCCGCGGGCTGCTCGAGCTGCTCGAGCGCGCAGGCGGGCGCTGCCGCGCCGACGTGCGCGTCTCCGGGAGGGCGCGGGGGCAACGGCGGCATCGGCTCGGACAGCTCCGGGGCGGCGGGGGCGGCGG
>CAZHGG010000093.1:0-11543 GCA_964531755.1 uncultured Polyangiaceae bacterium | reverse complement strand
GCAAGGGGGCCGCGGCCCCGGGCGAGACCCCGGGGCCCGCCCGAAGCGGCGCCGAGGCCGGCGCGGTCGAGGCCCTTGGAGAGCGCGCCTTCATGGTCCGCGCAGCGACGGGCGAGCTGCTCGTCGTCCGCGCGGCGAGCGCCTCGTCCACGGCGATCACCAGCGCCGGCGCGCTCGTGTGCGAGCTCGGCGAGCCGAGCGTCCTCGGGAAGCTCGCGGGCCCGGCGGTGCTCACGCGCCTGTCCGCGCTCAAGGGCGAGGCGCAGGCGTCGCTCTTCGTGAAGCTCGACGCCGCGAAGGCGCCCCCGGACGAGGCCACGCGCAGGTCGGCGCTCACGGCGGCCGGAGCCGCGCCGCAGACCCTGTCGGGCGACGTGGCGACGGTCCTCGTCGCGCCGCCTCACCTTGGCCGGCTGCTCGCCGTCCCTTGGGTCGTCGCCGTGGAGGCGCCCGGCTTCGCCGCCCCCCGCTGAGCCCTCCACAGGACGCGCCCGCGCCACTGGGAGTCGCGAGGGGAGCGCCTGTGGCCGGAGCTCGCGGGGAGGCGTGCCTGGGTGAGCGCGGCTAGTTCTTGGTCGTCACGCGCAGCAGCGTGGAGTCGGTGCGCGCGGTGTAATAGTGCGCGACGAAGGCCACGACGCTGCCCCCAGCCGGGACGCTCACGTTCGACAAGCAGGAGTCCGTGTTCACGAAGCCCGCGGTGGAGCAGGTGTCGTTCACCAGTCCGATGCACGCGCTGCGGTCGGAGTTGAGGGGCGCGTCGGGCCCGGGGTACACCGCGAGGACGATGTCGGTCGGCTCGTCGCCGGAGATGTCGACGAGGCGCGGGACCACGTCGGCGTTCGTGATGCGCACGTAGCGGTAGGCCGTGACCGACGACGAGAGGGTGACCGGGCACGTGCCGGTGTTCGTCCGCTGGGTGGTGAACGCCGCGTCGAAGGCGATGGTCTCGGTGACCACGTCGCCGAGCGTCGGCCCCAGCGCCACGATGTAGTCGGGGGCCGCGGCCACCTCGGCGCCGACGAAGTTCGTCTTCACGTCGGTCTTGAGCACCGTGTTCGTCGCGGTGGCCGAGTACATGTTCTGGTGGAACACCACCGAGGCGCCCGCGGCGATGTTGACGGTGAACGTCTCGGGGGAGTCGTTGACGGTGCCCATGCACTGCGTGCGATCGACTGGCGCATTGGGCCCGGGGTAGAGCGTCGCGAGCGTGTCGGGCTTGGTCGTGGTGCCGGAGGGCGCGACGTTGGTGATCGTGACGTTGACCGAGTCGGCGCCGTCGTTCCGGACGCGCACGTACTGGTAGTTCGTCAGCGTGGTCGAGAGGGTGCGGGGGCAGGCGCCGGTCGTGAGCTTGGCGATCTTGTTGGTGATGAGCGGGAACTCCCCGCTCACGGTCATCCCCGCTACCTGCGACACGACGATCTCGTTGAGCGGCCGCGGCGCGCACGGCTCGGGTACCCCGCGGGTGCACGTGGGCGAGCAGACCTGACGCCGGACCTCGCCCGGGACCGCGCACACGCCCTCGACGTAGAGGATCTCGTTGGCCACGCACCCGCCGGTGACCTCGCCCTGGCAGGCGCCCTCGACGTACGCGCAGGAGAGATCGCAGTCCTTCGCTTGCTTGCCGCAAAAGCCGCAGTCGGCGAGCAGCCGCTCGCGCGGGAGGCAGGCCGCGGCGCCCGTCTTCTCGCCGTTGCACGGGCCGTAGGTGCCGACGATGCGGCCTGTCTCGCAGAGCGCGAGCTGGTTGCCGCACTTGCCGCAGCGCCGAGAGACGGTGCTGTTCTCGGGCACGCCGGCGGGGCAGGGATCGCCCGTCTTCGGGGCGAGCGGGTCGAAGAGCTCCCCGTCTCGCGGCGTGAGGCCGGCGTCGACCGCGGTGGCTCCGTCGGCGGCGTCGCGGACCGCCGTGTCGGCCACCGCGCTGTCCGTGGGCGCGGCAAAGATGGCCGCCGCATCGATCTGGCCGTCGTCCGCCACCGCGTCGGCCCCCCCGGCCGCGTCCTGGGGGGGCACCCCCGCCGCGTCCGGCTCTTCTGCGGTGACGGGCACCGCCGGGGCGCAGGCCTGCGCCGCCGCGAGGGTGAGTCCGAGGGTGACGGTGAAGAGCGGGACGTAGGACCTCATGGCGACCTCCAGGGCAAGATCACAAAGAGTATCAAAGTTATGCGCGCGCGCATCGCGCCTTTCGCGCTCTCGCGCCTCTCGCGGCGCGCGTGATCCCAAGCGCTGGCACGAGCTCGGGCAGGGCGCGTCCCACCTCACGACCCGGCGGCGGAAGTGGCACGGACGCCGGGCGAGGTGGACCCCGTCGCCACCTTGGCGCATCGTCTACGCGCTCGGCGCCGCGCGCAAGTTCGCCAAGTGTGCGAAGGTGTGCGGATGCGCGCACAGGTGTCACGCCTCGGTGTTCTGGCCCTCGTCGCCCTCCAGACCGGCTGTGCGCTGTCGACTCATCCGCACGCGCCGGCCTCCGCGGGCGCGCCGTCTCGCGGGCGCGCCCTGCTCGCGGTGCTCGACGCGCCCGGCCCCGTCGCCGTGGAGACGGTCGTGTCGGCGCACTGGGCGGTGCCGCGCGAGGGGCTGCTCAACCTCGAGCACCCCAAGGCGAGGGCGGCGGGCCTGAGGCCGGGCGACGAGCCCATCGAGGTCGACTTTCACCTGCTCTCGCACCCCACCAAGGGCGCTTACCTCGTGGACACGGGCTTCGAGCGCGCCCTCCGCGACGACCCGGGCCACGCCGCGATGCGGGGCGTGCTCGCGTCGTACCTTCACGTCGAGAAGATGAGGTTCCGCGCGCCGCTCGGCGAGTGGCTCGCCGCGCGAGGCGAGCCCATCGAGGGGGTGTTCCTCACGCACGCGCACCTCGACCACATTGGCGGGATGCGTGACGTGCCGCGCACGGCGTTCGTGTACACGGGCCCCGACGAGCTCGGGACCTTCGCCTTCCAGAACCTCGTCGTGCAGGGCAACACCGACCGCGCGTTCGAGGGGCTCGGCCCGGTGGGGGAGTGGCGCTTCACCCCCGATCCCGACGGGCTCTTCGACGGCGTGATCGACGTCTTCGGCGACCGAACGCTCTTCGCGCTGTGGGTGCCCGGCCACACGGCTGGCTCCACGGCGTACCTCGCGCGCACGCCCAAGGGCCCCGTCTTGCTCGCGGGCGACGTGTGCCACACGGTGTGGGGGTGGGACCACGGCGTCGAGCCGGGGGAGTTCTCCGAAGATCGCCCGAAGAGCGCCGTCAGCCTCGAGCGCCTGCGCGCGCTCTCTCGCTCGCACCCCGGGCTCGACGTGCGCCTCGGCCACCAGCGGCGCTCGCCAGCCGAGCCCAACGTGGGCCCGCCGCGAGGCTGAGCCCTCACCGCCGGTCGAGCCAGAGCGCGCCGAAGAGGAGCACCTGGTAGACGATCGACGCGGCGAACACGCGGCGGCCCCAGGCGGCGTCAGACGCCGCCGGGCGCGCCTCGACGCCGAGCAGGCCCGCGCCGAGCAGCGCCGCCGCCAGCGCGTAGCCCACGCCCCCGAGCCCGAGCGCGTACGGGGCGGCGGTGAGGGCCACGAGCGCGACCGAGCTCACCACGGTCACGCGCACGGTCGCGCGCGCGCCGAGGTCGAGCGCGCACACGCGCAGGCTCGCCGCGGCGTACTCCTCCGCGCGAAACAGCGAGATCGCCGTCGAGTGGGGGAGCTGCCACGCGAAGAGCACGGCGAACAGGGCGAGCGCGCCTGCGTCGAGCGTGCCGGTCACCGCGGCCCACCCCATCAGCGGCGGCGCGGCCCCTGCCAGCGCCCCGAGCGAGAGCGAGTGCCACGTGCGGCGCTTCAGCGGCGTGTACGCGAACACGTAGGTGGCGAAGGCGAGCGCGCCCACCCCGGCCACGCGGGCGTTCGCGGCCCCGAGCAGCGGCATCGACGCGGCGAAGAGCGCGAGGCCCCACGCGAGCGCGACGCGTGGCGAGAGCGCCCCCGTCGCGAGCGGCCGGCCCCGCGTGCGCGCCATCTTCGCGTCGGTGTCCCGCTCCCACCACATGTTGAGCGTGTTGGCCGCGGCGACCACCAGCAGCGTCCCCGCCGCGGAGAGCGCGAGCGCCGCGGGTGCGGCCCGCCCGGGCGCCATCGCCGCTCCGAAGGCGAAGGTGAACACGACGAGCCCGGTCACGCGGGGCTTCGTGAGCGCGAGCAAGAGCCGCAGCGCGCGCGCGAGGCCCGAGAGCCACCACTCGCTCGGCGGCGGGACGGTCAGCCCGGGATCGCTCGTCATCGCCATTGGAAGCCCTCCAGCTTGTCGAAGCGGACGACTCGGCTCGCGCGCGGCTGGAACGAGAGCGACCGCTCGTCGACGTGGTTCCACTCGCCGGGATCCGGCGTGTCCCCCAGCTCCACCCGGACGCGGTGCTCGCCCTCGGCCACCTCGACGCGCTCGACCGCGGTGCTGTTGCCGTCGCCCCACAGCCCCCGGGGCGCGTGCGTCGTCTCGCTGCGGAGCACGCCGTCGATCGTCACGCGGAGCCGCACGCCGACGCGGCCTCGCTCGCACACCTTCGCGGGCCGCATGTGCGGGGGGGTGCTGCGCTTCTCCTCCTCGGTGAGATCGCGGCACCGCTCACTGACGGCGCCCGGGTGCTTGAAGGATACAACCATCGTGGGCGCGGACCGCGGGGCGGCGTACCCGACGCGGCTGCCCGCCCACGTGGCCAGCGAGGCCACCGCCGCCGCGGCGACGCCCGCGATCACGAGGTGCACCACCCGGGCTGTGGGGCGTGACGAGGGGACGCCACGCCGGAGCTCCTCGGCCGCGCGCGCGAGGCCCGCGCGGTCTCCGCGGAAGAGCTCGGCCACACGCACCTTGCTGGGGTCCACCTTGGCCAGGTTGAGCGCGGGCTCGCGCTGTCCCGCCATGCGGACCTGCGCCCACTTGACCCCCTCGCGGTAGCGCTCGCTCCCCGGGCCGCACCCTACGACCAGCACGCCGCCTGCGCCGTGGCGCAGCGCGCGCTCCACGGTGAGCGCGTGCACCCACCCCGCGCACGGGACCGGCAGCACGACGTACCCCGGCAGCGCGTCGCAGCGCCCCGCTGGGTCGGGCGCGAGCGCGGCGCCCGCCGACTCCGCGCACACGAAGGCGACGAGCGGGGCCTCGCCCGTCTTCACGGCGGCGTCGACCCAAGCGTCCATGCGGGCGCGGAGCGGCACGACCTGAAACCACGGCAGCGAGATGCTCCCCGAGTCGCACGACCCAGCGCACACGCCGCACCCGACGCACTTCGCGGGGTCGACCTCGGCCTGCACCTGGAACTTGCGGCCGTCGGTGCGGGGAACCATGCGGATCGCGTCGTACGGGCAGTCGTCGTGACAGTGGACGCACGCGTTGCAGGAGGGAAGATCGACCGTGGCCGTGGTGGCGCGGCGCGCGCCGCGGCGCAGAAACGACCAGGGCACGGAGTAAATCGCGAGCCCCGCGATGAGCGCGATCCCCCAGAGCGCCCCGGCGTCGAGCCGGTCGGTGAGGGCGAGCGGCGCGAGGTACCAGGCGTCCATCGCGAAGCGGCTGGGGGCCTCGGCCATCCGGGCGGGGCCGCTGGTCTCGGCCGGCAGCGCGAGCGAGACCGCCGCGAGCGACGCGAGCACCCAGCCCGTGAGGGCGCGGCCTGTGAGGAACTCGGGGCGGGAGAGCCGCGTGATGTGGAGCCAGAGCAGCACCCCCATGCCGAGGGGCACGAGCATGTGCACGAAGAAGACGACGAAGAAGAGCAGCGAGCTCACCGCGTCGTCCGCAAGGAACGAGCGCGACAGCGGATCGGCGAAGACGGGGAGCGCGTCGAGCATGCGCGCGGTCCCCAGCGCGACCTGCCGCGCGCGCTCGTCCCACACGAGCCAGTAGCCGAGCCACCCCACGAGCCACAGCGCCGCGATGAGCGCCGCGCCCGTGAGCCACGCGAGCCAGCGCGCGCCCCCGAACCTGCGCGCGAAGAAGAGCTTCAGCGCGTGGAGCAGCACGAAGAGCATGCACGCGTCCGAGCTGTAGCGGTGCACCGAGCGCACGAAGCCCGAGGTGAAGCGGGCCGCGTCCATCGCGTGCACCGAGTCGTACGCCTCATGCACACTCGCGCGGTACCAGAAGAGCAAGAGGACGCCGCTCGCGAGCGCCACGATGAGCGTGGTGTTCGCGATGGCGCCGGTCTGCCCGAGCGGGTTCAGGTGCTCGGGCAGAAACCGCGCGAGCGCGCGGTCGGCCCGCAGAAACACCGCCTCCCCCGCGCGGAGCCACGCCTCGCCCCGCACCGGGGGCTCGACGCGCGCGTCCTCTCGCTGCGGCGAGAGCACCGGCAGCGAGCGCTTGCCGGTCGGCGCGCTCGCCGCGGTGGCGCAGTCCTCGAGGCTCACCGCCCGCAGCTCGGGCGAGAGCTCGACGGGGCGCCTCTTCGGCGCCTTCTGGGCGGGAGCGGCCACGCTCAGCTCCCCTGCGGGGCCTCGCCGAGCAGCGCGCGGAGCGCCTCCAGCAGCCACTTCTCCTGCACCGCGCCCAGCGTCAGCCGGTACGCCACGCGGCCCTGGCGATCGATGAGCACGAAGATGTTCGCGTGGTCGATGGCGCCCGTCTCGGGGTTCTTGGAGCGCCCGATTGTGAGCGCGTCCAGCGCCGCGTTCACCTCGGCCGGCGCGCCCCAGAGCAGGTTCCAGGTCGGCGCCGCCACGCCCTGCGCCTTCGCCATCGCGGCGAGCGCGGCCTGATCGTCGCGCTCCGGATCGAGGGTGACGGCCAGCACGGTGAGGTCGGCGAGCTCCGCCGGTGTCAGGGCCCCGACGGCGCGCTTCGCCTGCGCGAGGAGCATCGGGCAGGTGAAGCCGCACGAGGCGTAGACGCCGGTGAGCATCACGACCTTGCCCTGCGCGTCCCCCACGGATACGGCCGCCCCCTCCTGGTTCTTCAGCGAGAACACTGGGGAGCGGAGGCTCGTGCGCAGCGACTTCGCCGGGAAGGGCAGGTCCTCGGCGCGCGCGTCGCGGTCCATCTGGAGGAGGGAGAACGCCGCGACGCTGACGAGCGCGAGGGCGCTGGCGAGGTAGGGCAGCGTCGCCCGCGGGCGGGTCTTCGCGATCTGGCGCAGCGGCCTCCACCAGAGCGCGGCGATGATGACGCCGAGCACGAGCGGCTCGGCGATGGCGAGGAACACGTACGCGCCCTCGGAGTGGCCGGTGCTCGGATCGTATCCAAAACACCAGATCTTGAACTGCTCCGCGAAGGCGCCAAACCCGGTCTGCGACGGGGGCACGAACAGCACGGCGAGCACCAGCGCCTTGAAGGTCACCAGCACGGACAGCACGAGCGTGGGGAATCGCCACGACGAGAAGAAGACCTGGAGCCCGCCGAGCGCGCGCAGTAGGTGTTTCATGGTGTCTCCGGCCCCCTTGTCGTGTCGAATGACGGTCAGCGCACGTGCCACACGTCCGCGAGCGCCTTCCAGTTCGCGAAGTAGTAGACCGCGAACGTCCCGAGCAGCACGAGCACGAGCACGAACGTGCCGGGCGCGTGGTGGTCTGCCGGGTCGTCTACGGCCTCGCTTCGCACGATGTCGGCCACCTTCTCTTCTTTGGATTCAGTCACGAGTGCCTCCTCCGCCTCACCAGGCGGTCATCGCCTTGCCAGCGTTGCTCTTGCCGAAGAACACGGCGGCGACCGTGAGCAGGATGAACATGAGCAACCCCACGAACGCGATCGTCCCGCCGATACCCATGATGCCGAGCATGACGTGGGCCGAGGGGTCGAAGCCGGCGGAGAACTGCGCGCCGGCAAACTCGACGTCCCAGTGGCGACGCGGCACGCCGTACGAGCCCGCGAGGGACATGCCGATCGCCATGATCGAGATGCCGGTGGCGAACACGTAGGGCTGGGCCCGTACGAGCCCGCGAGCGTAGTACTCGCGCTGGAACAGCAGCGGCACCACGTAGTACGCGAGCCCCATGAAGGCGAGCGAGGTGCCGCCCACGACGGTCATGTGGAAGTGGCCGGGGATGCGCAGCGTGTTGTGGGCGATGATGTTGATCTGCTCGGTGCCGAGGGTCACGCCCGTGATGCCGCCGCCGAAGCCGAAGATGACGAGCGAGAGGAAGAACGCCGAGAACCCAGGGTTCTTCCACGGCGCGGCGGCCAGCCAGCCGAAGAGCCCCGAGGTGTGACCCTTCTTTCGCATCGCGACCTCGACCGAGGCGGGGACGGTGAAGCCGTGGATCATGGACGCGAGCACGGCGAGGTACATCGCGTAGGAGGTGTTCCAGATCTTCCAGCCCGCGCCGACACCCGGGTCGACCAGCAGGTGGTGGGCGGAGGCGAGGTTGATGAACAGGACGTAGAGGATGAACGCCCCGCGGCAGACCGCCTGGTTGATCGGCTTGGCGCCCACGGTGAGCGTAGCCAGGAAGTACCAGACCGAGACCATCGCGCAGACGTTGACCTGCTGTGACATGTGCCCGAGCCCCCACCAGATGAGGCGGTACCAGGCCGGGTCGGGCGCGCCCACGAGGCCGAGCGACCAGAGGAACGTGGGGATCATGACCGCCGCGCCGTGCGCGAGCGTGACCACGGCGATGATGGCCGCGGCGAGCGCGCCGAAGGTGACGAGCGGCATCGACCCGACGTAGGTCTCGTCGCGCTTCGCGATGTACAGGGTCGCGAAGAAGTTCCCGACGGCGATGAGCGTGCCGACGGCCACCAGGATGATACCCAAGTAGAAGCCCGGGTGGCCCTGGATGGGCGCATAGCTCGTCATGAGCACGTCGGCCTTCCCGGCCAACACGAAGTAGTCGACCATCACAGCGCCGACCAGCATCATCCCGAAGGAGACGTAGGCCATGCTCTTCCACGCGAGCCTCGAGTTCAGCAGCGTGGTCGACGCGAAGTAGAGGATCGCCACCTCCATGAAGAGGATCCAGAAGATGAGCATGTTGAGCCCATGCAGCGTCAGGATCCGGTAGTACCACGCGGCGGAGAGCAGGTGCACGGCCGGCCAGCGCGTGAGCGCGAGCAGGAGCGCCGAGACGCCACCGACGAGCAGGAACACGACCGCCATGACGGCGTTGAGTCGGATGAACTGCTGCGCCACGAGGCAAATGGGCAGTCCGGTGGTGTCGCAGGAGCGCAGCTCACCGGCGCGGTGGTTGCCTCTTGGCTTCTTCGGCGCTGCGGGGGAGTCGTCCGCCTCGGAGGCGTCTCCCAGGGTTGCTGTGTTGGCCATGGGTGTTGGGTTCCTCTCTAGTCCTCGACGATGATCTTGCCGGTCATCGTGTGGTGGCCGATGCCACAGAACTCATTGCAGATGACGTTGAACACGCCCGACATCGTGGGCGTGATGGTGATCACGTGGTCGTAGCCGGGCAGGATCTGGAAGTTGAGGTTCACGGGCTGCACCGAGAATCCGTGCTGGAGATCGAGCGACGACATGTGGAGCCGGTAGCTCTGCCCCTTACGCAGCTTCAAAATGGGGCTGAAGCGCCACATCTGCGCGAGCAGGTAGGCGTCCCCCCCCGGCGAGGGCTCCACGATCGCGACGCCCTTCTCCTCGCCGACCCCGTTCGTCTTCACGAAGCGATCGACCCGGGCCTGGAAGGCCGCGGGCTCCACGCGGTACGACTCTCCGGTGCTGTTCTGCTTCCCCTTGTAGTGCCAATACGGCATGGCGAGCGTGAGGACGACGCACCACAGGAGCGCGAGCCCAATCCACGCGCGCTCACCGCCCGACGGGGCCTTGAACCAACCCTCCGCTGGTGTGCTGATGCTCATGGTGCCCTCACGGGAGCGTCGCGGGCTTCACGCTCGCGATCTCGACCCAACCCCAAAGTGTGTAGGAGATGAACGGGACGAGGACCCCGAGCGCCAACAGCAACCAAGGGTTGTCCATCAGCCGCTGGAGTGGATGCTTTGGCTGGGCTTGTTCCACGGAGACCTCCACGGGGGCGACGTGTCCTCGGCGCCCCGGTTCTTGGCGTGGCCGCTGCGCCACGCGACGATGACGATGACCAGAAACAGGAGGCCGCCCGCGACGGCGAGCAGGCCCCCGAGACCCATGACGAACAACCCCGCGGTGCCGCCGAGGCTCCGCGCGGCCTGCTCGTGCCCATAGCTCTTGCGCGCCATGCCGCCGGCGCCGGCGAGCGCGAAGCCCACGGCGAAGACGAGCTGTCCGACTCCGTACACGACCGGCTGGACGCGCGCGAGCGCGCGCTGGCGCGTGGTCGGCAGCGGGTAGCCGAGCCCCGCGAGGAGGGGATACGCCACGCCCATGAAGGCCGCCGTGACGGCGCCGATCGACGCGTGGTAGTGCGCCGGCACCATCGTCGTGGAGCCGCGGATGAGCGCGCCGAGGACCGCGCCGACCACCGCGAGGGCGGCGCTCACGGCGAACGCGAGCGCCCGTGGATCGCGCAGGGCGGGCGCGGAGAGCTCGCCGGCCCTGCGCGCCTTGAGGAGGGCTCGCGCGCAGAGCACGAGGAACGCGAGCACCACGGGGAAGAGCGCGAAGCGCATGAGCTGGGTGAACGCCGTGCGCGCCTCGACGTCCTGGATTCCCCTCGCCGCGAGCAGCGGCGCGGCGAGCCAGGGGAGGAGCAGCGCCCCGAAGAGCCCCGAGGCCACGCGGCGGGAGACCGGCGAGCGGCCGAGGACCCCGGCGAGGAGGATGAGCCAGACCGAGAGCATCGCGCACGTGCTCGCGAGCTGCAGCACGTGGCCGCCGCCCCAGTTCGCGAGCTCGAAGAGCGTGTCGACGACGAGGCCGGACGGGTGGTTGCTCCAGGAGCCGGCGAAGGTGAGCGCCGCGAGCACCAGGGCGATGGCCGTGGCGCGGAGGCCGGGGACGGCGGCGTCGGGGAGGCGCAGAACGAGGCTTCCGGTCGGCGTGTCGGGGAAGAGGCGCGCGTCCGTGAAGCTCACGAGGACGCCCGCGCCGAACGCCACGAGGCCCGCGGCGAACAGCGGGTGATCGATCATCGGCACGTAGTTCGACACGATCGGCCGCGAGCCCGGCGCGCCCGCCGAGAGCACGAGCAGCGCCACGCCCACGGTGGAGACGAACACGCCGGCGCGGGAGACACGGCTGCTCCGCCCTCGCTCGGGGAGGGTGGAGAGCAGCGCGGCGACGAAGGCGTAGAACCACACGACGAGCGACAGATCGACGTGGACCACGAGGCAGCGTCGGAAGAACTGTGGATCGGTCACGAGGCGGTCGAACGGGGGCATGCGCCCGAGGACCAGCGACAGAGACAGCAGGCCCGCGAGCACGAGCGAGCCGACCGCGAGGCCGAGCCAACGGCGGCCGCTGGTGATCTCCGGGGCGCCGAGCGAGGCGGCGCAGCGCGAGGACGCGGCGGGAGGCGAGGGGCTGTCGTTCGACATAATAATGGACATAGACGTCCAGTTTAGTCAGCGACATGACCGAGGTCATGTCTCGGTCGGGCTCGCGCGTCACCATCGGGCCATGGACCTCCGAAGGCGCCGGCGGCCTCACGGGAGCGCGCCGCCCCCGGACGCCGGCGAGGTGCGT
>CAZHGG010000092.1:0-11604 GCA_964531755.1 uncultured Polyangiaceae bacterium | reverse complement strand
GCCATGGTCGACCGGCGACAAGCCCGCCGGGCGGGCTCCCTCGAAGGTTGGGTTCTCCCCTTGGTGAAGAGGAGCGCGAGACAACCGAAGCAAACATGGGAGCCCGCCTTGCGGGCTTGTCGCCCAACAACCTTGGTCTCTTCCCCTGCCACGGGCTTCAGCCCCTGGCACCCGGGGCAGTCGGGGCACCTCGATGGGGTCTGCTTCCGATGAGGAGGCCTCCGCTTCCGATGAGGAGGCCTCTGGCCGGCCCCTCTCACCGCGCGTCGCGGCAGCAGCGGAAGCCGGTGGAGTAGTCGTGGTACGTCGGCTCGTGCGCGGACGTGACGTAGAGGCACCCCGGGCCGTTCTGCTCGGCGTCTCCGTAGAAGCCGCCCCGGAACCGCGCGTGGCCCTTGGCGTCGGCGGGCTCGGAGGTCCACTCGTGGAGGTTCCCGACGCAGTCGTAGACGCCGTACGGAGAGCGGCACTCGGGGTGCGCGCCGGTCCGCGCGAGGCCGCCGTCGACCTGGTTCAGGTGCGGATCGTTGAAGTTCTCGTAGGTCCAGCGCATGGGATCGTTGCCGTGGAAGCGCTGCACGAACGAGCCCTTGCCCTCGTTGCACTTGCCGGGCTTGTGCGTCGCGCCGCCGTAGGGGTAGCGCGCGCGGGGGTCGTCGCCGCGGCACGCGCGCGCGAGCTCCTTCGCGGCGCAGAGGCGCTTGTCCGCCGCGGCGCACGCGGTGGCGGCTTGGACTTGCGAGATGTAGGCCTGCGGGACCACGTTCGGCGCAGACCTCGCGCGCACGCTCGCGTCACCGACCGTCTGGTAGGGCGAGTGGGGCCGCTCCTCGCCGCCCTCCACCGTGACCACCGTGGCCTCGTAGCGATCGACGCAGAAGGTCCCGATCCGCGCCATCTCGGCGGGGCAGCCGTCGACCTCGCCCCCGGGCTCGGCGCCCGCGTCCCGCGCGCCCTCGACGGGCTTGGGCGTCGGGGTCGCGCCCGCGCACGCCGCGAGCAGCGAGACCCCGACCACGAAAGCTCGCCGGACCCGCGCCATGCCGTGAAGCGTAGCCGCTCGTCACACGACGCGCCGCGCTCCCCGCGCTCCGGCCTGCCCTCGGCGTCGGCAGCTCCGGCGCGCGGCTCGCATCAGGTGTCCGACGGCCTCGGCTCGAGCTGCAGGATCCACCGGTCCTGCCGGGCGTCGCGGCCCTCGGTGAACACCGTGGCCTCGTCGCCCAGGCGGGCCACGAGGGCGCCGTCGGCCCGGTCGCGGAGGGTCGCGCCGTCGTCGGCGACCACGAGCCACGCCCCGCCGCGCGCGCGCCCCACGTCGCGCACGTAGAGCTTCACGTCGAGCGGCGGCTCGTCGAGCGAGACGTGCACCTTCGAGCTCGTGAAGCCCATGATCGTTCCCCGGCGGCGCGGGCGCTCGGCGAGCGGGAGCGCGAGATCGCGGCCGAAGAGCGCGTCGAAGTAGAGCTTGCCCACGAGGTCGTTGGCCTTGCGCTGCGTGTCCTTCGAGTGGTTCGCGGCGGCCACCACGCGCTCGCGGAGCGCGTCGTCGGCGCCGCCGGCGCCCCCGAGCAGCTCGACCATCTCGTGGTGCACGAAGATGCCCACGACCTCGCGCATGGGCGCCGAGAAGCGCGCGTACGCCTCCGCGCCCACGCCGTGGTGCTCGCCCACGCCGGCCGAGAACGACGAGCGCGCGTTCACCACGATCGCTTGCCGGTGCACCGCGTCGGCGACGCGGCCCTCGGGCCCCTCGGTGGGGAGCCCCGCGAGGAACGCGGCGAGGGGGCGCTCGGCCGGATCGAAGTGGAAGGCCGGCCCGAGGCCGTGCACGCGCTCGACGCTCGCCAGGGTCGCGCGGAGGCTCGCGAGCCGATCTTCGGGCGGTGACGGGTGCACGCGGTAGATGGGCTGCACATGCGGCGCCGGGCTCTCGAGGAGCATGCGCGCGCCCTCGCGGTTGACGAGGAGCGAGAGCTGCTCGTTGTACATCTCGACGCGCGCGCGCGGCGAGTCGACGAGGGTGAGCGTGGCGCCGTCGGGCCCTGTGACCTGGAGCTCGGTCTCGCCGCGGCGGTACCGCGCCACGTCGCGCGACGCGGCCTCGCGCATGAGCACCTCGCCGACGCCGCGCAGCGCCTCGAGGCTCGCGGAGAACTCGACGCGCGCGAGCGCGCCGCCGCCCGTGTCGTAGAGCGCCTGCACGTCGGGGAACGCGAGCTTCGCCCGGCTCCGCACCTTGGCGCGCCGCACCTCGGTGCTCAGGATCTTGCCGTCGCGATCGACGCGGACCTCGAACACGAGCGCGCGCCGCGGCCCGTCCGGGTTCAGCGAGACGACGCCCTCGGAGAGCTCCCGCGGGAGCATGGGCACGGAGAAGCCTGGAAGATACACGCTCGCGCCCCGCACGAGCGCCTCCTCGAAGAGCGCGCTGTCCTTCGGCACGAAATGCGCGGCGTCGGCGAGCGCGTAGCGCACCACGAACGCGACGCCGGGGCCGCCCCCCTCCTCGATGTGGAGGGCCTGGTCGAGATCGCGCGAGGTCGCCGCGTCGATGGTGACGAACGGGAGCGCCGTGAGGTCGGCGAGCGCCCCGTCGGCGAGCGAGCGGTCGAGATCGATCGCCGCCACCTCGCGCCGCACCCGCGCCGGGAAGAACGGATTCGCGCCCACGGCGAGCGCCGCGAGGAGCACGTCGGCCCGCGCCGTGCCGCCTCGCGCGAACCGCTCGTAGCGCCCGGGCTCGGCGAGATCGATCGCGACCACGTCGCCGGCCTCGAGCCCCGCCGGCGCGGGCGGCAGCGCCTCACCCGCGCGCAGCGAGGCCGCGAGGGGCGCGCGGAGCGAGAGGCCGCTCGGGCCCCCCTCGACCACGGTCAAACACGGCGACTCGAACGCCGAGGCGCGCCCTGAACTTGCTTCTATCTTCATGATTCTAATTACTCATCTAGCCAAGGAGCGCCGGCGGCTGGGCGCGGCGCCGGCGGCCCCTCGGCGCGCGGGGCTCAGCGCGCGGGCGCCTCGAACGAGCCGAGCGAGGCGTCGGGGCTGGCGAGGAGCGCGTAGGCGCACACGTCGTCGATGGCGAGCGCCGCGGCGCCGGACGCGCCCGCGACCAAGATGCCGGCCTCGAGCCGAGAGGCCCGCGACGCGAACGCGACGTTCTGCGGCGACTCGGCGCAGGGGGAGCTCTCTTTCGTGTTGAACGCCAGCCGCGCGCCGTCGGAAGCGAGCCCAAGCACGTCGATCTGGTCGGGCGCGCACGCGCTCTTGGTGGCGGGCAGCGGGAAGAGCTCGACCTCTTCGTCGAGCGGACGGAACACGCCGAGCGACGGCAGCTTCGGCGCGGCGCTGTTCGGGGAGACGAAGGCGACGAACCCGCTGCCCACCGCGACGGGCCCGGGCACCGCGAGCGCCGCGCGGCGCAGGCCTTGATCGGTGCCGACGTAGAGCGCGCCCTCGGTGCTCACGACCGCGAGGGTCGCGCCGCGCACGTCGAAGCCGGCGACGCCCGCCACGGTGCACGTGGGGCCGATGCAGATGGCCTGCTCGGGGCCGCCGGCGGCGCCGGTGAGCGGGTAGCGCGCGAGGCCGGCGTCGGTGACGACGAACGCGTCGGTGTCTCGCAGGCCCAAGAAGCGCACCGGCGCGGCGACGGGGATCGTCACGCGCGCGCCGTCGGCGACGTTCACCACCACGACGCCCTTGTCGTCGGCGTAGGCGATCCGGCGCCCCGACGCGGCGACGGACGTCGCGGGGCCGCTGTGCACCGAGAGCTCCTCGAGCCCCTTCGCGGCGTCCCGCAGCGCGCGCACGTGCACCTTGTCGGCGGGGTCGCGCGAGGAGAGCACGACCACGCCCGTGTCGAGGGCGACGGCCACGTGGGCCGCGCGCTCGCCGGGGAACTTCGCGAGCGACGTGCTGCCGCCCTTGCAGGTGATCTGGCGCGGCGCCACGCCGCCGTCGCCGCCGGGTGGCGGGGGCGGCGGCGTCGTCGCCGTGGCGGACGGGGAAGGCGTGGTGCCCCCGTCGCCGACCTTTCCGCCGCACGCGCCCAGGCACGCGAGCAACACCACCGACGCCCGGAAGCCCCCACGAAAGCTCAGGCCCATGCCCTGGAACGTACCGACTCCCGGCCCGGATGGAAAGCCCCAAGGCCCGCCTCGCGTCGGGCCGCCGCCGGGGAAGCGACCGGCGGCGCTTGTCCCGCCGGGAAATACCGTGGTAGACCCCACGCCATGCGTACGTGGATGAAGCTCCTCGCCCCCTTGCTGTTCGCGTCTCTCTCCGCCGGCGCGCTGTCCATCGGCTGCGGAAACGCGGACGAGCCCTACAAGGCGGCCCCCGCGTGGTCGGGGAAGAAGGCGTCGATCCCCGCGGTGCCCCAGCTCCCCACGAACCCCATCAAGTCGGGCGACGCGTACACCATCTACGGCGCGCGCCACCACCTCCAGAGCCGCATCCACGACAAGGAGGTCACCGCGAAGGAGATCACCCTCGTCGGGTACATCGTCGAGGAGAACGTCTCCGACGCGCCCGTGTGCGCCATCCACAAGACCGGCAAGGCCGACCCGGAGGGCTGCGTCGCCGAGATCCCCTCCTTCTGGATCGCCGACGCGAAGGGCGAGACCAAGGTGAAGGTCCGCGTGCTCGGCTGGGCGAAGAACTACGCGAGCGTCTACGAGGCCATGGAGAAGTACAAGAACCTGAAGGAGCCCCCGAAGGAGCTCTTCAAGGACGAGGTGTGGAGCGTCGACGTGCCCTACCCGCTCCCCGCGGTGGGCGCGAAGGTGAAGGTCACCGGCAAGTACGGCTACACGTTCTCGAAGGCGAGCACGGGCATCGTGAGCGATCCCGCGAACGGCGTGCTCACCTACGGCAAGATCGAGGTCCTCGAGCCCGCCGCCGAGCCGCTCTCCTTCAAGAAGAAGAAGTAGCGTCGGCACGCGCGCGGAGATCCAGCGCGAAGCACGAGACGGCTGAGGGCCTCCCGCCCTCGGCCGTCGTCCATTTCGGGGTGATCCGCCGGGCGCTCGCGCGCCACGTCCCAAGGAGAGTCCCCGCGGTCCGCGCCGCGGCGGGAGCGCCCGCGTTGCGGCGTGGGCACCCTGCATTCACCGTTTCGCCGCAGGAAAAAAAGAAAAAAAACTTGCCCGGAGCGTGATCGTTTCCGTGGGGTCGTTGCACCTACATGTCGAGAGCTGAGGGACAAGGTCGGCGAACAAGCCACCCCCGGCGCTCTCCATTCCGCGGGCCGTGTTCGGCCCGTGCGTCCCCGCGTGCCCGCGCCCCCCATGAAGAACCCCGCACCCCACCGCTCGCTCCGCGCCGCCCGCCGGCTCGCGCTCGTCGTGACCGCGCTCTGCGCCGTCGCCTCGCTCGCCGGCACGGCGGCCGCCCAGGTCGCCGACCCGTACGACGCGGCGCTCGCCGCGTCGGCCGAGGCCGAAGGCCGCGGTGATCTGGCCGGCGCGGCGCGCCCGCTCGAGGCCGCGCTCGACGCGTACCCGCAGGACCACGCCCTGCGCCTCCGCCTCGGGTGGGTCACGTTCCGGGCGGGCCGCTACGCCGACGCCGAGCGGGCCTACCGCGCCGCCCTCGCGCTCGCGCCGCAGTCGATCGACGCGCGCCTCGGGCTCGCGTGGACGCTCGTCCGCGAGGGCCGGTGCGACGACGCGCGGGCCGTGCTCGGCCCGATGCTCGACGCGGAGGACGCGCAGGCCGAGGAGATCGCCGCCGCCTGCGAGGAGCCCGCGAACGCGACGGGCCACGTCTCGCTGTTCGCCGCCTGGAACCAGTACTTCTTCCCGGGCCACCCCTACAAGAGCTCGGGCACCGGCGTGCTGGGCGGCGTCCGCGGCCAGACCGCGGGCGGCCTCACGCTCCAGGCCGCGTTCCGCCACGTGGCGTTCACGCCCACCGCCGGCTCGGGCGTGTCGAGCTTCACGCAACAAGAGGTGTACGGCCTCGTCGGCTACGAGCGGCCGGCCGCGGCGCTCTTCCTCCAGGGCGCGGTGGTGTTCGACGGCAGCGGCGTCATCGGCACGTCGAAGCACGTGGGCCTCGCGGGGCGCTGGAGCCCAGCTGGCGACCTGCTCCTCGACGCGTCGCTGAGCCTCTACGACGACCAGACCATCGCGCGCATCGCGCCGGCGTGGAGCATCCCAGTGGGACCGCTCCGCCTCGTGCCCGGCGTCGCGGTGCAGCTCGCGGGCGCCGAGGTGAAGACCACCGGCTCGCTCACCGCCGCGCTCGACGCGGGCCCGCTCTCGCTCTGGGTCGGCGGCAAGTACGGCGAGGAGATCCGCCCCACGTACCTGAGCCAGCTCGCGGTCTACGACATCCAGGAGCGCGTGCGCTGGGGCGCCTGGGCCGGCGCGCGCGTGCGCCTCGGCTCGGTGGTCTCGCTGCAGGCCACCTACGCGCTCGACCGCCTGCGCTGGTCCGACGCCACGACGGGCGCCGCGACCGAGAGCAACTCCCACGCCGTCACCCTCGGCCCGATCTTCACGTTCTGACCGCGCCCTCGCGCGGCCCCACGCACCACCCGACACCCAGAAAGACAAGGAGCACCGCCATGTCCAACGCCCTCCAGAACCTCGCCATCAGCGACTCCGGCTTCATCTTCGACCCCACCTCCGGCGCGACGTTCACGCTGAACCCGACCGGGCTCACCGTGCTGCTCGCCCTGCGCGACGGCCTCTCCCTCAGCGGCATCGTGGCGAGGCTCTCCGAGCGCTTCGAGCTGCTCGCGGGGGACGCCCGCGAGGACGTCCTCGACTTCGTCCAGATGCTCCGCCAGCACGGCCTGCTCCAGGGCGACTTCACCCTCACCTGAGCCGCCAACGCGCGACTCGCCGTTCGACTCGCCGTCCACCGCGTTACGCAAAGTCACTCATAGGCACTCAGGAGAATCCCAATGAAGAAGCGACCACTCAGCATCGGCGTGACCGGCATGAACGCGACCGACAACCCCGCGCCTGGCGTCGGGGTCATCCGCTCGCTCGCCGAGGGTGGCGGCGGCGAGCGCCTCGTCGGCCTCGCCTACGACGCCCTCGACCCCGGTGTGTACGCCGGCGACACCGTGCGCGACGTGTTCCTGCTGCCCTATCCCTCCTCCAGCCTGGAGGCGTACCTCGACCGCCTCGAGTACATCAAGTCGCGAGTCGGCCTCGACGTGATCGTGCCCACTCTGGACGCCGAGCTGCCGGCCTTCATCGCCATCGAGGACCGGCTCCGCGCCATGGGCATCGCGACGCTCCTGCCCACTCGCGCCCAGTTCGACCTCCGCTCGAAGGCGAACCTCGCGGAGCTCGGCCGCCGCGCCGAGGTGAACGTGCCGAAGACCGTGGTCGTGAACACGGCCGCCGAGCTCGCCACGGTGCACGAGAAGATCGCCTATCCGTTCTGGGTGAAGGGCGTGTTCTACGGCGCCGTGCTGGTGCACACGCTCGACGAGGCGTACGCCGCGTTCCACAAGGCCGCCGCGGCCTGGGGCGCGCCGATCATCATCCAGTCGGGCGTCTCGGGCGAGGAGCTCAACGTGGTCGGCGTGGGCGACGGCGAGGGCGGCCTCCTCGGCGCGGTGCCGATGAAGAAGCTGCTCATCACCGACAAGGGCAAGGGCTGGGCGGGCGTGACCATCCGCGACGCGGAGCTGCTCTCGATGGCCGAGCGCTTCGTGAAGGCCACGAGCTGGCGGGGCGCGTTCGAGGTGGAGGTCATCCGCGAGCGCAGCGGCCAGTACCAGCTGCTCGAGATCAACCCGCGGTTCCCCGCCTGGGTCCACCTCGCGACGGCGGCGGGGATGAACCTGCCCCGCGCGGCGGTGGAGATGGCCCGCGGCGCGCGGCCCGCGCCGCTCCGCGACTACGCGGTCGGCACCGTGTTCGTGCGCATCTCGATCGACCAGATCGCCGGGCTCGGCGACCTCGAGCGGATCCTCACGAGCGGCGAGATCCTCCGGGCCTCTCCCTCGCTGGCCCCCGCCTTCGCCGACTCCGACGACTCGCCGCGCTCCGCCGCCTGATCTCGCCGCGCGCCGCGACGGCGCGACCGCCCACTACCCACTACCCACTTCGACCGAGGAGAACCACCGTGAACACCGCACTTCCGACCTACGAGCGCCCCGGGATCGTCCGCCACCAGTCCGGCCTGATGAACAAGTTCGGTCGCCAGACGACCGTGAAGCCGCTCACGCACGTGGACGGAGTGCCCATCGCCGACCTCGTGGCCGAGCACGGCTCGCCGCTCTTCGTGTTCTCCCAGCGCACGCTCATCCGGCGCTACCGCGAGCTCCGCGACGCGATGTCCCGGCGCTACCCGAAGGTGCGGCTCGCGTGGTCGTACAAGACCAACTACCTCGAGGCGATCTGCCGCACCCTGCACGACGAGGGCGCCTGGGCGGAGGTGGTGTCGCCCTTCGAGTACGACAAGGCGATCGCCACCGGCGTGCCGGCCGACCACATCCACTTCAACGGCCCGTTCAAGCCCGACAACGCGATCGAGAAGGCGGTGACCGGCGGCTCGATCATCCACATCGACAACTTCGACGAGATCGTGCGCATCGAGCGCATCGCCGCGCGGCTCGGGAAGAAGGCGAAGGTGGCCGTCCGCGTGAACATGGCAATCGACGGGCTCCCCTCCTGGAGCCGGTTCGGCCTGAACCTCGAATCGGGCCAGGCCCGCGAGGCGGCCGGGCGGGTCATCGCCAGCGACCACATGGAGCTGCTCGGGCTCCACGCCCACATCGGCACGTTCATCCTCGACCCCGCCTGCTACACCACCTCGGCGGCGAAGCTCTCGCGCCTCGCGAACGATCTCCGCGCGGCGTACGGCCACCTGCTCTCGTTCATCGACCTCGGCGGCGGCTTCGCCTCGCCGAACACCCTGAAGGGCCAGTACCTGATGGGTGAGCAGGCGAGCCCGTCGTTCGCCCGCTACGCCGACGCGATCTGCGACGGCCTCGCCGAGCTCGACTACCCCACGAAGGACCTGCCGACGCTGGTGCTCGAGACGGGCCGCGCGCTGGTGGACGACTCGGGCTACCTCGTGAGCTCGGTGTGCGCCACGAAGCGGCTCGCCGACGGACAGCGCGCGCTGGTCCTCGACGCGGGGGTGAACGTGCTGTTCACCTCGTTCTGGTACAAACACGACGTCGTGCCCGCGCACGACACGCGCGGCGTGCCCGAGCCCACCGTGCTCTACGGGCCGCTCTGCATGAACATCGACGTGCTGCGGGACTCGACCCCGCTGCCGCCCATGACCACGGGCGACCGCGTCGTCTTCCGCAACGTGGGCGCCTACAACGTCACGCAGTGGATGCAGTTCATCGCCATGCGCCCGGCGGTGGTCATGGTGGGCGAGGGCGGGCGGGTCGCGCGCATCCGCCGGGCCGAGAGCGGTGACGACATCTCGTCTTACGAAGGGGTGCCGTCGTGGCTCCTCAAGTGAGCGAGGCGGGCGGCGCGCGCGGGCTCGCGCTCGCCGCGGCCCGCGCGGCGGACGACGTGCTCCACCTGCACGCGATGGTGCTCTTCTCGCGCTCGCGGCTCGTGGGCGCCCTCCTCCTCCTCGCGGCCGCCACCTCGCCCATCGCCCTCGGGCACGGGCTCTTGGCGGTCGCGGTGGGCGCCCTCTCGCTCCGCGCCCTGGGGCTCGATCCGCGCTCGCTGCGCGAGGGGCCGTACGGCTACAACACGCTCTTCGTCGGGCTGTTCGTCGCCAACACGTTCGCGCCGGGGCCCGCCTCGATCGCGCTCACCGTCGGCGCCGCGCTCGTGTGCGTGGCCCTCACCGCGGCGCTGACGTCGCTGCTGGCGCGCCTCGCCATCCCCGTCTTGGCGGTGCCGTTCGTGCTGGTCTCGTGGGCGCTCTTGGGGCTCGGGCCCGTCGCCGGCGCCGCCCCGGTGACCCACCTCCTGCCCCTCACCGACCCCATCGCGCCCGAGCCGCTCTCGGGCGTGCTCCGCGGCCTCGGCGCGCTCTTCTTCGCGCCGGAGGAGGCGGCCGGCGCCCTGGTGCTGGGCGCGCTGCTCCTCCACAGCCGCATCGCGACCACGCTCGCCGCGATCGCCGTCGCGATCGGCCTCGGCATCACCGAGGCGCTCGGCACCTTCGGCCCCTCGATGCAGACGCCGCTCGTGCTGAACGGCGCGCTCACCGCCATCGCCGTGGGGGGCATCTGGTTCGTCCCGTCGGCGCGTTCGTACGCCCTGGCCGCGTGCGCCACCTTGGTGAGCGGCGCGCTGCTGCTCGGCCTCGCCGGTCCGCTCGATCGCGTCGGTCTCCCCGTGCTGATCTTGCCCTTCAGCGCGAGCCTCGCGGTGATGCTCCTCTCGAGCCGCCAGCGCAGCCGCGACGGCGCCCCGAAGGCCGTCGACTTCGCGCCCGGCACGCCCGAGGAGAACCTCGCGTACGACCAGTCGCGGCTCGCCCGAGAGGGCGCGCTCCGCCCCGACGCGCTCCGCCTCCCGTTCCGAGGCACGTGGACGTGCACGCAAGGGGTCGACGGCGAGCACACCCACCAGGGCCTGTGGCGCCACGGGTTCGACTTCGAGGTCTCCGGCCCCGACGGCCTCGTGTACCGGGACGACGGCGCGCGCCTCGAGGACCACCACTGCTTCCGCCTGCCCGTGCTGGCCGTCGCCGACGGCGTGGTGGCCAAGGTCGTGAGCGACGTGAACGACAACTCCGTGGGCGGCCTCGACCTGGCCCGCAACTGGGGGAACGTGGTCGTGCTCTACCACTCGCCGGGCGTGTACTCGCTCGTGGCGCACCTCGCGAAGGGCAGCGCCAAGGTCGCGGTCGGGCAGCACGTCAAGCGGGGCGAGGTCCTCGGCCTCTGCGGCAGCTCGGGGCGCTCCCCCAGGCCCCACCTGCACTTCCAGCTCCAGGGCACGCCCGAGCTCGGCGCGCCGACGCTCCCCTGCGCGTTCACCGAGGCCGTGCTCGAGGGCGGCGACGCGGGCCTCGAGCTGCACCGCGCTTACGTGCCTCAGGTGAACGACCAGCTCCGCAACCTCGAGGCGGACGCCGAGCGGGCGGCGTGCTTCGCCCTCGAGCCGGGCACCGTGCTCGAGGTGATGACGACGAGCGGCGCGGTGGAGCACCTCCACTCCGAGGTCGACCTCCTCGGGAGCCTCGTGCTCCGCTCTCGCGAGCTCGGCGCGAGGCTCTACCTGGCGCGCTCCGGCGAGTCCTTCACCGCGCTCGAGGTCACGGGGGACACGCGCTCGTCGCTCCACCTGCTCCGCGCCGCGCTCGCCCGCGTGCCTTTCGACGCGGACCCCAAGCTCGTCTGGTTCGACTACCTCGCGGCCCGCTGGTCCGGGCGGCGCGTGCTGGGCGCCCTCGCCCGCTTCGCTTGGGACTTCGTCGCCCCGTTCGCGCCCAGCCCCGGCCTCGAGATGGCCTATCGCGCGCGGCGCGAGGGCGGGTCGCTCGTGGTGGTCGGCGCCTCCCGGGCGACGCGACGCGGAGCCCCCATCGTGCGCACCCGCGCCGAGCTCTCGCCTTCGGACGGCCTCCTGTCGCTCGAGGTCGAGACGCGCGGAGAGACCCTCGCCGTTCGCCGCGCGACCGGCGGGGCGGCCCCGGCGCAGG
>CAZHGG010000091.1:0-11655 GCA_964531755.1 uncultured Polyangiaceae bacterium | reverse complement strand
GGCCCGCCGCGCTTCTTGGAGCGCCGCCTGCGCCCGGGCCACGGCCGCCTCGGTTGCTTGCGGCTCGAGCCCGTGGGCCCGGCCGACCTCACGCCACCGCGCCGCGACGGCCGCCGTGTCGAGCGCCTCGGGCGCGGTGAGGTTGGTGAGCGATTTCGCCGCTGGGGACAGGGGTAGGTGGGCGACCGCGAGCGAGAGCGCGTCGGCGAGGGCGGCGGCGCGGAGGCTCGCGAGGCTCGGCGTGGACTGCGCCGCGCCGCACGTCGCCGGGACCGCCTCGGCCCCCCCGCGCGAGCACGCGAGTCTCGCGATCTCCCCGAGGAGCGCGCGCGCCGCCGCCGCGAGCGCCGCGTCGTCGGCGGCCGCAGGCGCGGGCGCGGCGGTCGGCGCGGGCGCGGCGGGCGTGGGCGTCGGCTTGGCGGCGGGCGCGGGCGACGCGGGCTCGTCGTACTCGTCGGCGTTCGCGGGTGTGGAGGCGAGCGCGAGGGAGAGCGCCGCGAGGCCGGAGAGCGCACGCCAGAGGCTCAGTCCGCGCAGCACCGAAACCCGATGATGTTGCGGGTGCCGCGCTTCACGAGGAAGAGGCCGCAGTCGGCGGTCGCGTCGTAGGTGTTCGTGCCCCCGCCGCCAAACAGGCAGAGATCGTCGCGTCCGGTCTCGGCCTCGCACATGTCGATCATCTCCGGGGCGTTCCCCGACATGTCGTACACGCCCTCGGGGGTCTTGCAGTTCGGGTAGGACCCCACCGGCGCGGCGACCCGCGCCTGCTGTCCGGGGGGTGGCCGCGTGTTGCACGTGTTGGCGTCGAAGCCGACGCTGTACGGGAACGCGCGGACGCCCCCGCCGTTGCAAGCGATGCTCCACTCGTTGTCGGTGCGCTTCCCCTCGGCGGTGGTGAAGTCGTTTGGTGTGAACGAGTAAGCCGCGGGGCCCCCGCCGCCGGGCCGACCGCAGAGGCGCTTGCCCGCCCAGCGGCAGTACGCGGTCGCGTCGCACCAGTCGACGCCGAGTGCGGGCGACTTGGCCTGGGTCTCGGTGAGGCCGGGCCATCCGGGGACCTCCGGCGTGTGGCCAGTCAGCTCCTTGAAGTTGCAGCTCGCCGGCATGCCTGGGTACGTCTTGCCCGGCTCGAGGGACTTCCAGAAGCGCAGGTACTCGCCGGCGGTGACCTCGTACGGGTCGATGCGCACGCGGAGCGGCTTGCCTCCCACGGTGGGGTTCACGTCGACCGGCTTGCACGGCAGGTCACCGTTGTCGCGATCGAGCGAGGCGTGCGGGCAGGCCACCCAGTCGGCCGCGCCCAGCGGCTTCTGCACCTTCTCCGGGGGCTTCTGGCACTCGGACTTGCCCTGGACGCACCCGCCGGGATCACAGATCTGGATGCCGTCGAACCCCTCGCCGTCGTCGCGGCAGCGCTGGAGCGTATCGCCGTTGCAGGAGTACTCGCCGCGCCCACAGATGGGGGCCGCCTGCGTGAGGCTCGCCTCCTTCGTGCAAGCGGCGAGCGCCGTCAGCGCGAGACCGACGAGGCCACCGACGGCAGAGAGACCGGCAAGTCGAGTCAGTCGGCGCAGCATCGGAAGCCTCCGTCGCTATCTCGTCGGTTGGGGGTGACGTAGTCGTTCCCGTCGCTCGGGCAGTCGGTCGCGAAGCCGAAGTCGTCGGCGGAACCACCGACCCGCTTGCAGACCCCGTACGGGTCGGCGCACACGTCGATGAGCTCCTTCACGTTGCCATGGAGGTCGAACACGCCGCCGGGGGTCTTGCACTGCGGGAACGAGCCAACCGCCGCGATGGGCTTGGCGGGAGCGTCCTTGTGGGGCCGCACGTTGCAGCCCGTGTCGTTGGGGGCCGCCTCGCACACGCGCTGCCACGCGTTGGTAGGCTGATCGCTGTTGGTGGACGCTACGCGCACCGGCTTGCCGTCGGTCCCCCCGCAGAGGCGCTTGCCGGCCCACCGGCAGTAGGCGCGCGCGTCGCAGACGTCGACGCCCGTGATCGGGAGCCGGGCGTCGCCCTCGGCCACGGCCGGCCAGCCCGGGACGCTGGGTGAGAACGAGATCGTCTTCTTGAAGTCGCAGTCGCCGGGCAGCCCGAGGGTGTTTCGCCCGCTCGCGGTGGCGTGCCAGAACGCGAGGTATTGGCTCCGCGTGACCTCGAAGGGGTCGATCTTCACGCCGGCCTCGGTGACCGGCTTGCAAGGCGCGTCGCCCTTCGTGACGTCGCCGCCCGACCCGGGCGCGCAGTCGACCCACTCGGTAGGCGCGAGGGGCGCGACCGCGCCGCCGCACTCGGCCTGCCCGCCGATGCACGTCCCGGGTGGGCACCGCTTCACGATGTCCCACCCCGACCCGACGTCGTTGCACCTTCGGAGGGTGTCTTCTTGGCAGTCGTTCGAGGCCGGCTCGCACACCTGCGACACGACCTCGGCGTCCGTGCGCTTGGTGCACGCCGGCGCCGCGCCGAGCGCCGCGAGCGCTACCCCGAGGCCGAGCGCCGCCCGGACCCGACCCGTCGTTCCCATCCCCGTCGCCATGCGCGCACCATAGCGACTTCCACGTGACGCGCACTCGCTTCCGTGTTCCTCGGTGGGCGCAAACCTTACACACTTGAAAGGTCTGATCTGTGCCGTGTCGCGGCGCGGTACGCTCGCGTCGTGACGTCCCCCACGACTCCCCAGTTCGTCGACTCCAAGCTCGAGCTTGAGCGCGTCCGCCTCTACGTGGAGCGCGGCGAGCCCGTGCTCCTCCTCGGCCCCACCGGCTGCGGCAAGACGACGCTCCTCACGGCGATCGCCGCCGAGCTCGGGCGGCGCGTCGTGCCCGTCACCGGCGGGCCGAGCCTCACAGACGCCGATCTGCTCGGCGGGTACCTCTTCGCCCACGACGCGATGACCTGGCACGACGGGCCGCTCGTCTACGCCGTGCGCAACGGGCTGCCGTTCTTCTTCGACGAGATCGGCAAGACCAGCGAGGGCACGCTGCGCCCGCTCTATCCGCTGCTCGACGATCGCCGCGAGCTCCACCTCGTGGGCAAGCTCGGCCGCGAGCCCGAGATCGTGCGCGCAGCGCCGGGGTTCTGCTTCGTGGGCGCGTACACGCCGCGTGAGCTCGGCTCGCTCCCGGAGGCGTTTCTCCAGCGGTGCCGTGTCGTCCGCCTCTCGTACCTCGCGCACGACGACGAGGTGAGCCTCCTCGTGGACCGTGCCGGGATCCCACGCGTGGACGCCGAGTATTTCGTCGACGTCGCGCACGTGCTCCGCAGCGGCGCCGAGGAGCGCCGCTGGCGGTCGCCGAGCACGCGCGCGCTCTTGCTCGCCGCGCGCGCCTCGAAGAGCGGCGTCGCGCGCGAGTGGGTCGTGCGCGAGTCCCTGCTCGACCCGCTCGAGCTCGGGGAGCGCGACACGCGGACCGTGCTCTCCACGCTCGAGGCGAAGGGGCTCTCCTTCGAACCGGGTGAGAAGCTCCCGACGATCGAGGCGGATCCCGGCGACGCGATCGAGCCCTTCGACGCCGTCGATGCGTCCGAGCCCGCCGAGCCGGAGCCCCATGACGGCTGACCCGGCCGAGCCCGACCCGGGGGGAACGCCCGCGCCGGAGGTTCCCCTCGAGGTCCGCGATCCCACGCTCGCGCACGCCCTCCGCGTGCTCCGGTCGCGCCATCCGCTCGACGAGCGCCGCTGGAGCGCGCTCGAGCCGAGCTTCCTCGCCCTCGTCTCCGGCGCCGAAGGGAAGGCGGACGGCAAGGGCAGAGCCACGAACCTGGGCCCCGCGTTCGCGTGCTTCAGCCTGCTGCTCGGCCACGGCCACGACGAGCCCGACGGCCTGCTCGCCTCGGCGAGCCACGCGCGCCTGCTCGCGCCGCTCCTCGAGCTCGCGACCGCGCGGCTGTGGGGCGAGCTGTGCGCGGCCCTCCGCGCGGAGCCGAGGGCGCGGCACGACGCCGTCCTCGCGGAGCTCCTCGAGCGCGAGCGCGAGGCGTCGAGGCGCCGCACCGAGGCGCAGGCCACGCTCACGAAGGTGCTCCCGGCGCTCGAGTGGGCGCTCCCCAGCCTCATCCCGCTCCGCGCGCGCGTGGCGATCCGCGCGGAGGCGCCCGGCGAGAGCGACCCCCGCGGGCTGCGCGCCTACACCGACGGGCGAGACATCTACCTGCCGTCGCGGATCGCCCTGTTCGAGAGCCCAGGGCACAACGAGCTCGCCTACGTGCGGCTCCTCGTCCACGAGGCGCTGCACCTCTCGGAGGGCAGCTTCGAGGAGAGCGCGTGCGAGCAGTCGGCGCGCCACGTCGTGAGGCGGCTCCGCGCCCGCGGGCACCTCGCCGACGACCTCCCGAGCCGGGCGCGCCATCCCCGCACGCTGAGGGGCGTGACCGAGCTCTTCGGCGAGAGCGGCGAGCTCTTCTTCAACCTGTTGAACTGCGTCGAGGACAGCCGCGTCGAGCGGCGCATCCCGCAGGTGTTGCCGGGCTTCGTCGCCGCGGTCGCCTATGTGGATCAGGGCGCGCGCGCGCTCGCCCGCCCCGCCGCGTTCCAGCCCTCGCTGCACCAGCTCCTCCGCGCGGTGCTCGCCGAGCTCTCCGGTCGCGCCGCGAGGCCGCCCGCGGCGTACGCGTCGTCGTTCGCCGCGGTGCGCGCCACGATCGCCACGTTTCACGCGCTCCCCGCGCCGACCCTGGCCGAGTCGATCGTGGCCGCGACCGACCTGTGCCTGTGGTTCTTGCAGCACATGGGGCCGGGCGAGCGCGCGCAGGTCGTGACCGAGCTCACGCGCCGTCGCCCCGTGCCGCAGGAGAGCTACGAGCGCAGGGTCGACCTCCGGCCGCCCGGCCGCCGCGAGCCGAGCGAGCTGCGCCCCCGCATGAACCTCGACCGCTTCTCGATGCTCTCCGCTGCCGGCGAGCGCGTGCCCGAGTACGACTTCTGGAAGTCCAGGCTCCGCGACGACGGCGCGAGCGTCGAGGAGCACGCGTGGGACCCTCGGCGCGCGGGCGTGGTGGGGCGCGCGGTGCGGAGCGAAGCGGCGGTCGCGGCCGCGCGGCCGGTGGCGATCTCGTCGTTCCGCGCGAGCGGCGCGCGCCTGGCGCCCGCGCGGCTCGTGCGGCTCCTCGCGCAGAGGCGCGCGGGCGGCGCGGTCGACGGCCGCGTGTTTCGCGGTCGGGAGAGCCAAACGATCGACGCGCACGCCACGGTGGTCGTGGACCTCAGCGTCTCGATGGTCCACTTCCGCCCCGACGGCTCCCGGCCGCTCGAGCGGGCGGTCGGCTGGATCGAGGAGCTCGCCGCGAACCTTGGCGACGGCGCCCCGCTGACGATCTACGGGTGCATCGACGGCGGACCCGAGAAGGTCCGCATGTTCCGCGTGAAGGAGCGCGGCGCGCCCCTCACCCGCGAGACCCTGGAGTCGTTCCACGGGTACGGACACGGCGGCTTCCGGATGGGCGCGGTGCTGCGCTGGCTCGCCAGGAAGAGCGTCGAGCGCACGCGGGTGTTCCTGCTGACCGACACAGGGAGCCACTACGTGACCCGCGGAATGCGATACGTGTGGAAGTTCGAGGACTTGGAGACGAAGTTGTGCTTCGACTGCCCGCGGCCCGGCAGCGCGTGCGACCTCGAGCGGCCCTTCCCGGACGAGCTCTGGCTCAACAAGAACGGCGCGGTCTTCGAGCCCGTGGAGTACGAGGTCGAGGACATTCGCCACGCGCTCGCGAGCACGGCGCACGCCCTCGATCCGCACGTGGTCCTCCTCACCGACAGCTGGGGAGACGCGCTGTGCGACCACACGTTCGGTGCGCTCGGCTGGTCCAAGGTGTGACAGTGACCGCGCGCTCGACCCGCGCGCGCCCCGTGTGTGTTCAACGGTCCCGCCGCCGATGGCGCGCTACCATCGCGGCATGGGGTCTCGACCGGTTTGGAGCGCCGGGCGTCCGCCGGATCATCGTCGGGAGCGGCGCGCGCCCCACCCTCGGCACCGCCCAGGACATCCGCGAGGCGGTCGACGGGCTCTGACCGAATGAGCGAGCCCGTCGCGCTGCTGCTCCGTCGTCAGGCCTCCGACGGCTCCGTCTGGTGCTCGCGGGACGCGGTCCACCCTCACGACGAGGTGGTTCGTCTCCTCCGTGGGCCGGGCACCTTTCGCAGCGACGTCGCGCGGGAGCTGCCGGCCCTCCTCGCCTCGGACGACCTCCGCCACCGGACCCTCGCGGTCGCGCTCCTCGCCGAGCTCGCCGGGGAGCTCGATCGCGACGCGCTGGCGTCGTGGGCCGCGGCCCACGAGGGGAGCGTCCGCGGCGTGCGGCCGGCCTGGCCGATAGGGCACGACGATCTCGAGGAGGGCGTCGCGCACGAGCTCGCCCGCGCCGTCCGCGCGACCGACCAGGTCGCGCTCGCGTGGCTCCGCGGGCTCGCGCTCGCGCGCCCTTGGCGTGTCTCCGTGACGCCGTCGCTCGCCCGGCTGGATCCCGAGTGGCTCCTCGCGAACGCACGCGCGCTCGTGGCCCACGACCACCTCGGCGTGCTCGCGGCGCTCGACGAGGCGCGGCAGGAGCGGCTCATCGACGCGCTCTCGCCGTTCCCCGCGGAGACGCCGACCTACTTCACGATGGCCTTCTGGCGCACCTTGGCTCCCGAGCTCGCCGGACGCCTTCGCAGCCGCATGTGGCCCGCCGCGCCGCCGGCGTCGCCGCCGCCGACGCCGCGTCGCCGCGTCGTGGCCAAGGAGACCCTGCCGAGGGTCGACTACGGGCGGCGCGAGGTCGTCGCCGTCATCGCCTATTGGGGTCCCGCCCTCTCGGGGCGCCTCACCTCGTTGACTCGCCTCTACGAGTCCATCCCGGAGGCGAAGCGGAGCGCGCTCGTCGCGATGCGGAACGCGGCGGACGCCCGCGTCTCGTTCGACTTCGTGGCGGACGACCTCGTCTCCGTCCGCGGCTTCACGCCGCGGCTCCACGTGCGGACCAACGGTGGCGCGGGCGCCCACGAGCCGAGGAGGATCGCGGCGCTGCTCGAGGGCGTCTCTGGTCTGGTCTGCGTCGTCGACAGCGCGCCCACACGGCGCGGCGCGTGGGAGGAGAGCCGCCGCCTCCTCGACGCCGCGCTCGCCGAGCGCGCGCTCACGCTGGGGGTCATTCCCCACGTCTGGCAGCTCAACAAGCGCGATCTCCCCGGCGTCCTACCCGTCGAGGAGCTCGTCCGCACGGTCGCGACCGACGGGGCGCCCGTCATCGCCTCGAGCGCGACGCAAGGCTGGGGGGTGCGCGAGGCCTTCGCCGAGCTCGCGCTCACCGTGTTCGCGCCCTTCGCCTCCTCCGCGGCCCCGCCCCTCCAAGGGGATTCCACGTAGGCTGGTCGAATGGAAACCAAGCAAGTGCCGCTCGACCCGCACGTCGCCCAGTGTGTGGCCCTCGAGCGGCGGGTCCACGTGCGGACGATGAGCGCGGACGAGTTCATCGAGCGGCACGCCTCGGGCACGCTCCGGAAGAACAAGCGCCTCGGCATGGTCTGGCGGGAGCAGTACCTGGTGGAGCGCACGGCGTACGAGTTTGGCTGGGGCTTCGAGTGCCTCCCGCGCTCGCGGGTCACCTTCGGCGACGCCTACACCGAGGGGGACGTCCACGCGATCACCGAGGCCGGGTGGCACATCGAGCGGTACCTCGAGCTGTCGACGTTCCCCGAGGACCGCTTCGAGGCGAAGTATGTCCAGGTCGAGCACAAAGACGGGAGAAAGCGCGAGGGAATAGGCATGATCGTGCGCGAGACCTCCGCGAGCTTCGTGCCCTCGGGGCACATCGTGTTCGCGATCGTCGCGGAGCTCGACGTCGCCACCGGCGAGTGGCGCGACGCCGAGAACCCGCGATGAGCGCGCCGCGCGGGCCCCGCCTCTTCGTGCTCGGCGCCAGCGGCACGGGCAAGACCCCGATCGCCCGCCGCGCCGCCGAGGCCCTCGGAGTGCCCCACGTCGGGGCGTCGGAGTGGGTGCGCCGCGTGTTCGGGCCGAGCCCGGAGGGCGCCGAGGAGCGGCAGCGGCACATCGACGCGATGACCCGCTTTGCCCTCGCCGAGCTCCGGCGCGATCCCGAGGCGTGCCTCGCCTACCTCGGGCGAAGCCACGCCCTCGGCGAGCCGTGCGTGATCGAGGGGATGCGGAACCCCCTCGACTTCGTGCGCACCTTCGATCCGCGCCGCGACCTCGCCGTGGTGCTCGAGCTCACCGGGAGCCCGCTGACGAAGACTGGCTTCGAGGCGGGCCTCGACGTGATCCGGGACTACCTGCGCTGGCTCGTGGCGGTGGGCCTGCTCGACGCGGCGGCGCTGATGGAGCACACCTATCGCGATTACGCCGCGCTGGACGCCGTCGCCGACGCGGCGATCGCGCGGTGCCGAGCGCGGTTCCCCGAAGAGCCGCCGCCCGGGCCGGGGGCCCTCCGCGCGCGCGTGCACGTGGACATTCCTCCGCTGTCGCTCCGCGTGAAGAAGCCGCTCCTCTATGGCGACGATCGCAGATACGAAGGCGAGCTCGTGCCGTGTCGCGCGTTCGCTCTCTCGAGCTATCCTGGCTGCGCGCCCACCTTCCAAATCCTCGTGGACGACGGCGCGGTGTTCTCGTACGTGCCGCCGAGCGCGCTCTACGCCGCGCAGGCGCCCGCGGCCTCGCCCCCGGCTCACGCGCCCCTCGAGCTCCGCGACCTCGTGTACCACAACTGCCCCGACGGAGACGTGGTCGTCGCGGCGTTCGCGGCCCTCGCGGGGCGAGTCCTCTGCTTCTTCAAGCACCGAGAACTCTGGATTGGCGGCGAATACCACTTTACCGTCGACTGGTATCACGGCAACGACCTGCTCCACTGCGTGTCGCTCGACACGGGACAGCTCGCCTTCCTCCCGAGCCACAAGATCAAGTTCGGCGGAGGCGAGCCCGGGTTCCAGCCCTACAAGAAGCTACGGAACGAGTGGCGAGTCTAGCAGCCCGCTGAGTTACTCCGTCGCCGCGCGCCGTCGCGCGGGGCGCGAGGACCCCGCGGCGTCCGCTCGGGGCGGGCGTCCCGTCGGCGGTCGCGACAAAGTCACCTCGCGTGACCCAACCTGCGCTATGTTCTCCTCGCGTCCGCGCGGAGTGATTGGGGGGGCCTCACGAGCAGAGCGACCGAAACAACGCCGCCGGAGCCCGGGCTCCACCAGGACCTTCGATGTACCGCTGGTGCGCCTACTGCTGGAAGCTGCTCGGCGAGCGGCCACCCTACGCGGACTACGGCGTCACCCACGGCATCTGCGCTCGCTGCCTGGCGGGGGACGCCACCTCGGACGCGGACGCGATCGCCCGCACGCGGCCGCTGCGCGAGGTCTTCGGCGCGCTCGACGACCTCGCCAAGCGGGCCGACGCGACCTCGATCGACGCCGCGCTCGGCCAAGCGCGGGCGCTCGGCGTGGCGCCCGTCGACCTGCTCTTCGGCGTGCTCGCGCCGGCCCTCTACCGCGTCGGAAGCGCTTGGGAGCACGGGCGGCTCGCGCCGGCTGACGAGGCCCGCTTCACGACGTTCTGCGAGGTCACGCTGGGCGCGATGTGCCTCGAGCAGCAGCGGCGCGCGCCGCCCGTGTCGGGCCGCCCCATCCTGCTCACGAACGCCCCCGCGAACCGCCACACCCTCGGCGTCCGCATGGTGGCGTTCGCCCTGCGCGAGCGCGGGCACGACGCGCGCGTGCTCCCGGAGGCCCCGTCGCTCGAGGGGCTCGACGGGTGGCTCGAGTCCTTGCGCCCGAGCGCCGTGGGGGTGTCCGTGGCGCTCGCGGAGCAGCTGCCGTCCCTCGGGCGAGCGGTGGAGCGGGTCCGACGCGTGGAGCCCACGGTCCGCGTGCTCGCCGGCGGGTTCGCCATGCGCGCGGGGGCGCCCGTGCACGTCGAGGGCGCCGAGGTGTTCGCGACCGTGGACGATTTGCTGGCCGTGCTCTAGCGCGCGACCCGCGCTTCACGCGCGGCCACACGCGTCAATCGCGCGCCGGCGCGGCCCACATCGGGCTCGGCGAGCTGGTAGGTTGGCCTCATGAGCACCCTGTGGTTCATCCCCGTCGGCCTCCTCCTCGGGGCCCTGGGGACCCTCATCGGCGCCGGGGGTGGCTTCATGATGATGCCGCTCCTGCTCCTGCTCTATCCGCAGGAGTCGCCGGAGCTCCTCACCTCGATCTCGCTCGCGGCCGTGTGCGCGAACGCGACCTCGGGCAGCGTGGCCTACATCCGCATGCGGCGCGTGAACTTCCGCGCCGGTTGGATGTTCGCGGCGGCGGGGGTGCCGGGCACGATCCTCGGCGCGATCGTCGCGTCGCGCCTCTCGCGCGGCGTGTTCGACCCGATCATGGGCGGCGCGCTGGTCTTGCTCGCCACCTTCCTCCTCGTGAAGACGGCGAGGGGCGGCGCCCCGCCGGACGTCGAGGGCGGCACCGACCAGGAGTTCAACGCGCCGGTGGGCGTGGGCATCAGCGCCGGCGTAGGGTTCGTGTCGAGCCTGCTCGGCATCGGCGGGGGCATCATCCACGTGCCGGCTCTCGTCTACGTCTTGAGGTTCCCTGCGCACGTCGCCACCGCGACGTCCCACTTCGTGCTGGCGATCAGCACGCTCATCGTCACGGTCTATCACGGCGCGACCGGCGGCCTCGCTGGGGGGTGGGAGCGGGCCGGCATGCTCGCCATCGGCGTCGTCGTCGGTGCGCAGGTGGGCGCGCGGCTGTCGCCCAAGCTCAAGGGCGCGTGGATCATTCGGTGCCTGGCCGTGGCGCTGATGACCGTCGGCGCCCGCGTGGTCTACCTGGCGCTCCACTGAGCCGGTGCTCACTTGAATCGAGCCCGAAATCCCACGGCTCCCGCCAGATACCCGGGCGCCGCGGGCGCTTGCGACGCGGCGCGGCCGCGTGGCAACATCCGGCGCATGGGCGTCCTCACTACCCTCTACTCCGTGCCCCCCGCCATCATGAAGAAGGTCCGCGCCGACAACGAGCGCCTGGGGCTCGTCTTCGGCGATGAAGAGACCGACGACCCCGCGTGGCGGGCCGCCTCGTACGACTTCGACAAGCACTTCTACGAGTTCGCGACGATCGTGAGCGCGGCGGGGGCCCCCACGGCGAGGCGCGCGTTCGACTTCGAAGATCCCGCGGACAACGAGCCGGAGTACGGCTCGTACGACCTCCGCGTCGCGACCCCCAGCAAGGTGAAGAAGATCGCCAAGGAGCTCGCGGCGATCACGTTCGACCAGGCGAAGGCGAAGGCGCTCGCGGAGGAGACCACCGACTACAACGGGCGGCTCATCCCCGCGGACGAATACGAGGGCTACGCGGGCGACCTGGAGGAGGTGAAGGCCTTCTTCGCGAAGGCCGCGGAGGCGGGGCACTTCATCGTCGGCGCCGAGGGGTAGGCTTCGGTGTTTCACGGGGCCAGGCGCGACCCGCTTGGTCCGCTTGTGCTGCTCGCGTCTCTTGGAGCGCGGCCCGAGCCGTCCGGCTTGGAGCTGGAGTGCCGTCGGCCGAGCACATGACGAACCAGCGCCTGTCGTTTGGGTGATGCGCGTGATGTTCGGGTGGCGTCACGCGCCGCGGCCCGTTCGAGCCGCGGCGCATTGGAGCTAGTGTCCTGAATCCATGATTCCTTCAACAAATTGAATCCATGCGGGGCAGGT